>JBIHZT010000026.1:0-13602 GCA_044240265.1 Luteolibacter sp.
GGAACGGTTCGGCGTGCGCGACGCGCAGGTGGGTGGAAGGTAATGGCGGGACAGGCGTCCATCCAGAGTGTTTCGCCTGGCCGCTCACGACAATTGGTCGCAGCACATTTCGGATAGAATTTTCCATTCCCAGAGCGGCTTGATCAAACGGCGCTCCACTCAACCGCAGCCGTTTCCCAGGCCGGAGTGCTCGAAACCTGCTCCCATCCCGCCGGATCATGAAATTGTCTTTCATACCCGCAATTTTTCGATTGAATCCTCGGTATGCAGCAATTCCCCGTAGTTGCCACTGAAAACCTGCCCGCCGGGAAACACACCATCCGGCAGGAATTCGCCTACGACGGCCCCGGTCTCGCCAAGGGCGACACCGCCACCCTCCTTGTCAACGACAAGCAGGTCGCCCAGGGCAAGCTCCCCCGCACCCATCCGATGATCTTCTCCGCTGACGAAACCGCCGATGTCGGCATCGACCTCGGGACTCCGGTCGTCGAAGCCATCGACTCCGAACGCAAATCCAAATTCAACGGCCGCATCCCGAAGCTCGCCGTTGAGGTTAAATAACAGACTATCCATTTCCCCTGTCTGGCATGCACCTGAACATGAAATTCGATTCCAGCCTCCTCCGGCACGGCTTGTCACTCCTGATGACAAGCGTGGCGCTTCTCGGTGTGCCCCTCCATGCACACGCCGCGGACACGAAACCCAACATCCTGGTCATCATTGCCGATGACATGGGCTACTCGGATATCACCTGCTTCGGCGGCGAGATCAAGACGCCGCACCTTGACGCGCTCGCCAAGAGCGGCATGCGGGCGACGAATTTTTACGTCGGCCCGACCTGCTCGCCCACCCGCTCGATGCTGCTGAGCGGCTGCGATCATCATGTCGCGGGCTTTGGCAATATGGATGAATTCGCCGGGCCGAAGCAGAAGGGGAAGCCCGGCTACGAAGGTTATCTGAACGACCGCGTCGTGCCGGTGGCGAAGGTGCTGCGCGCAGCGGGATACCACACCTACTGGGCTGGTAAGTCACACATGGGCTACAAACCCTCGCAATGGCCAGCCGCAATGGGTTTCGAGCGCGACTTCACGCTGCTGCAAGGTGGCGGCAGCAACTGGAGTGACATGATGTATCCAAACCCCGCCCACCCGCATCTTACCTTCACACTTAATGGCAAGCCGCTCGACAAGCTGCCCGACGATCACTTTTCGTCGCAGGCATACACGGACTTCATCATCAAGTGTAACGACGAGCACAAAGCTGATGGCAAACCGTTCTTTGCCTACCTGAGCTTCCAGGCGGTGCATTCGCCTTTTGCCGCGCCGGACGATTGGCTCGACAAATACAAGGGCGCCTATGACAAGGGCTACGATGCCATCCGGGTTGAGCGATTGGAGCGGATGAAGGAACTGGGCATCGTGAGCAAGGATTCAGTGCTCGCGCCGCGCTTGCCGACGATCCCGGCGTGGGACACGCTCACGCCGGAGCAGCGGAAGCTCTCCGCACGCAGGATGGAGGTCTATGCCGCGATGCTGGCCAATATGGACCATCACATCGGCCGGGTGCTCGACCATCTCAAGACCACAGGACAGCTCGATAACACGGTGGTGTTTTTCATGTCCGACAATGGAGCGGAACCCGTCGAACTGGGCACGCTGGTCGAATCGGTTTTCAACGAGGATGCGAAGAAGTGGTTCTTCGAGAACTTCGACACCCGGCCCGAGAACTGGGGCCGCATAGGCTCGGCCGTGGACTACGGTGCCGCGTGGGCGCAGGTCGGCTCGACTCCGTTTCGCTTCTACAAGGCATGGACCGCCGAGGGCGGCATCCACTCGCCGGTCATCATCGCGGGGGCTGGCGTGAAAAACGCGGGCAGTATCAAACCCGCTGTCATGCATGTGACCGATCTCGTGCCCACTTTTCTCGATCTCGCCGGGGCGTCACATCCTTCCGTGACCGATAAGAAGCTCGCTCCGCTGCGTGGCAAGTCGCTCACCCCGCTGCTGACCGGCAAGACCGAGGCGGTGCGCACCAGCGAAGACTGGATCGGCGAGGAACTCTTCGGTAATCGCATGGTGCGCCAGGGTGACTGGAAGCTTTGCTACATCCTCAAGACCGCGGGCGGGAGCGGCGAGTGGGAGCTTTTCAACCTCAAGACCGACCCCGGCGAGACCCTTGATCTCGCCAGGAAGGAGCCTGCGAAAACGAAGGCGCTGCTCGCGCTGTGGGATGAATATGTCGCACAGAACGGCGTGATCCTAACCGATGACGGCCCCTTCAAGGCGAAGAACCAGCCCTAATAGCTCTTTATCTAACTTCATTTCGACTCCTCTTCGACCATCCCAACCATGAATCCGAAAACCATCATCACATCCGCTGTCCTGCTCTCCGCCATTCCGGCCATTGCGGGCACCACAGCGCCGTCGCTTGACAACACTGAATTGGTCGCCACCACCGACTCCGGCTGGCGTGTCTCCACCTCCCTTTACGGCTGGTTCACCCGTCTGGACGGCGACATGACGTTCCACGGCACCACTGTGCCGGTGGACGTGCCCTTCGATAAGATTTTTGACAACCTCAAGTTCACCTTCATGGGGCTCGTGGAAGTCGGCAAAGGCAGATGGAGTTTCATGTCAGATGTCTTCTACGCCAGGCTGGAGCCTTCCGCCAGCACCCAGCTCGCCACCTTCGACTCCCAGATCGAACAATTCATCGGCAACTTCGCCGTGTTCTATCGGATCGTCGAAACCCCGACCTCTCGCTTCGACACCTACGGCGGTGCCCGCGTGAACTGGATGGAAACCGACGTGGACATCCAAGGCAAGGGCCCGTTCGGCAAAAGCTTCAGCGAATCCGCCGACAAGACTTGGGTGGATCCCATCATCGGCGTTCGCTTCCATCATGACCTCACCGACAAGTTCTTCATCCGCGGTTTGGCCGATGTTGGCGGCTTCGGCATCTCGTCCGACATCACCTGGCAGGGCATGGCCTCGCTCGGATACCGCGTCACCAAGAATGCCTCCGTCGGACTCGGCTACCGCGCCCTCGGCACCGATTACACCAGTGGAAGCACCACTTACGACGTCGTCAGCCACGGCTTGCTGCTGGGCCTTGAATACAAGTTTTGAAAATCCTGACGGCGCGTCCATGACCGCCGCCAGCCGCGGCGAGAACGTTGCTTTGTCACAAGATCTTCACTGACAAGCGGAATCCGATGGTGTTCCATTTCCAGGAATGAGTCCGCCCACTGATGACGACGCGCGATTCGCCCGCGAGCAACTGGCGGGCGGCTGCGACCGGATGGAGCAACTGCTGCGCGGCCTGCTCGACACCAGGGGCCGGATCGCCGAGGAGGTGCATGCCACCCGCAAGCTCGGCAAGTCGCTGCGCGGCGGATTTTCGTTGTTCCGGCTCGGCGCGAGCTCGTCGCCGGAAATCCAGGCGATCGGCCGGCTGCTTTCCGGGCCGCGCGACGCCGTCTCGCGGCTCAACACCTGGAACAAGCTCGACTGGCGGGAGGATGCCACCGCGGCGGCGGCCATTGTCGCGCTGCTAGAGCAGCAAACCCACTCGGCGGCGCGCAGGCCACCGCTGGAGACGGTTTCCTGGTGCCTCGAACGTGTCGCCGCAGCCCGCGAAAACCTGGAGAAACTACCGGCTGAAGACCTGGTGGAGCGGATTTCCAGAGGTCTGAAAAAGCTCAAAAAGCGGGTGCGCAAGCGCTGCCTGACTCTCGATCACAGCGGCGATGAGGACTTCCATGACGCGCGCAAGGCCCTGAAGGCTTATCTTGGCGCGCTTGGATTTCTGCCCCAAGGCGTCGTCAAACAAGATCCGAGACTGGATGAACTGCCCGAACTTCTCGGTGATGAGAACGACCTTGCGACGCTTTCCGATTGGCTGGAAGACCACGGATTCACCCCCGACTTCGTGCCCTCGCTCTGGACCCGGCTGAAGGAACGCCGCGACCGGCTCCGGACGCAGATCATTCAGGATGTTTCCCAAGCGCTGCCTCCAAGTTCGGAGTGATCTGCCGCGATTTCCTGAGATTCTCACGCGCGGGGGTTGCGCGGGAGGCATTTTCCTCTATGGAAAGGGCGTCACGACTGGTTCCACCATAGCCCCTAGAATACCCTATCATCATGTCCGCACGCCTTGATTTCCGCAGCCGCCACCTGGGTCCCGTTGGTTCCGATCGCGATGAGCTGCTCCGCGCCACCGGCTATCCGTCGCTCGCCGCCCTCGTCGACGCCGCCGTCCCCGCCGGCATCCGCCTGGACACAGCGATGACGCTGCCCGCCGCCCGCTCGGAACACAACGCGCTCGCCTGGCTGAAATCGATCATGGGGAAAAACCAAGTTCTCAAATCGTTCATCGGCCAAGGCTACCACGGCACCCACACGCCCGGCGTCATCCAGCGGAACATCCTGGAAAACCCCGGCTGGTACACCGCCTACACGCCTTATCAGGCGGAAATCGCGCAGGGTCGTCTCGAAGCACTGCTGAATTTCCAGACGATGATCACCGACCTCACCGGGCTGGACGTCTCCAACGCCTCGCTGCTCGACGAAGGCACCGCCGCCGCCGAGGCGATGAGCCTGGCGCTCGCCGGCAAACCGAAGGGCAAGGCGATTTTCGTCTCCGACCGCTGCCATCCGCAGACCATCGACGTGGTGACGACGCGCGCCGAGCCGCTCGGCATCGAGGTGATCACCGGCGACTGGCAGACTTACGAAGCAGGCGAGGGGGTCTTCGCGGTGCTGGTGCAGTATCCCGACACCCGCGGCCGCATCGATGATTTCGCGGAGTTTTTCGCGAAAAATAAAAAGGCGGGCGTGGTCAACATCGTCGCCGCGGATCTGCTGGCGCTGACGGTATTGAAAGCACCGGGCGAGTTCGGCGCGGATATTTGCATCGGCTCCTCGCAGCGCTTCGGCGTGCCGATGGGCTTCGGCGGTCCGCACGCGGGATTCATGGCTTGTGCGGACGCGTTGAAGCGCAAGATGCCGGGCCGCCTCATCGGCGTGTCCGTCGATTCGCGCGGGAAGCCGGGCTACCGGCTTTCGCTGCAAACCCGCGAGCAACACATCCGCCGCGACAAGGCGACTTCCAACATCTGCACCGCGCAGGTCCTGCTCGCGGTGATGGCCTCGATGTATGCGGTCTATCACGGTCCGGAGGGATTGAAGCAAATCGCACTCAGGGTTCTTGGCGAAACCACCCGGCTTGCTGCCTCGCTGACCCGCGCCGGGATCGTGATCGAATCCGGCAATTATTTCGACACGATCGTCGCCCACGTGCCCGGCAAGGCAGCGGAAATTTTGCAAAATTGCCTCGCTGCCGGAATCAACCTGAGATTCATCGATGTCGATCATCTCGGAATTTCTTTGGACGAAACATATGAGGGTGGCGATTTTGAAGCGATCTGCAAAGCCTTCGGAGCAGAAATCATCGATTCATTTCCCCACACGGACTGGCCGATGGAAATCGCCAGAACATCCGCTTTCCTCACCCAGAAAGTCTTCAACAGCTATCACTCGGAAACGGACATGCTCCGCTATCTGAAGCGTTTGGAATCGAAGGATCTCGCGCTCAACGAGTCGATGATCGCGCTCGGCTCCTGCACCATGAAGCTCAACGCCACCTCGGAAATGATACCGCTGAGCTGGCCGGAAGTTGCTTCGCTGCATCCGTTCGTCCCCGCCGACCAGAGCCAGGGCTACCGGGAAATGCTGGGTCTGCTCGAAGGCTGGCTGGCGGAGGTCACCGGATTCGCCGGAGTTTCGCTCCAGCCGAACGCCGGTTCGCAAGGCGAGTATGCCGGGCTGCTTGCGATCTATCAATATCACCGGTCGCGCGGCGACTCACATCGGAACATCTGTCTCATCCCTGTTTCCGCCCACGGCACGAATCCGGCTTCCGCGGTGATGGCCGGGATGAAAGTCATCGGCGTGAAGTGCGACGAGAAGGGCAACATCGATGTCGCCGACCTCGCCGCCCGCACCGAGGAACACCGCGACAATCTCGCGGCGCTCATGGTCACCTATCCCTCGACGCATGGCGTATTCGAGGAAACGATCCGCTCGATTTGTGAGATCATCCACGAGGCCGGCGGCCAGGTTTATATGGACGGTGCCAACATGAACGCGCAGGTCGGCCTGACCTCGCCCGGCCTGATCGGCGCGGATGTGTGCCATTTGAATCTGCACAAAACCTTCTGCATCCCGCACGGCGGCGGCGGACCTGGCGTCGGCCCTATCGGCGTGGCGAAGCAGCTCGTGCCGTTCCTGCCGGGACACGCCGAGCTGGAGAATCCGAGCGGCGCGGTTTGTTCCGCGCCGTGGGGAAGCGCTTCGATCAACACGATTTCCTGGATGTATATCGCGATGATGGGACCCGATGGTCTCACTGAAGCGACCGAGGTCGCCATCCTCAATGCGAACTACATCGCCAAGCGGCTCGCCCCGTATTTCCCGGTGCTTTACACCGGAAACGAAGGTCTCGTCGCACATGAGTGCATCATCGATGTCCGCCCTCTATCCGATGCGAGCGGCATCACGGTCGAGGACGTGGCCAAGCGCCTGATGGACTACGGCTACCACGCGCCGACGATGAGTTGGCCGGTCGGCGGCACCCTGATGATCGAGCCCACCGAGTCCGAATCAAAAGTCGAGCTCGACCGTTTCTGCGATGCGATGATTTCCATCCATGGAGAAATATCCGCAGTCATCAGCGGTGAGCTGGATGCGAATGACAACCCGCTGAAACACGCGCCGCATCCGTGCGAGACGGTTTGTGGCAACGACTGGCCACATGCATACACCCGCGAGCAGGCGGCGTTTCCGTTGCCTTATCTGCGCCTGCACAAGTTCTGGCCGTCGGTCGGCCGCATCGACAACGTGCATGGCGACCGCAATCTGATTTGCACCTGTGACTCGGTGGAAGCCTACGCGGAAAGCAACGCATGACCCCTGATTCGCCCATCGACTGGACGACATGGAAGGGCGAGATGCTCGCCACGATTTTGTTTGTCATCAAGGACGGGCGGATACTGTTGATCGAGAAAAAGCGCGGGCTGGGGGCCGGGAAAATCAACGGGCCGGGAGGGAAGATCGATCCCGGTGAAACCGCGCTTGAAGCGGCGATCCGCGAAACGGAGGAAGAGTTATTGATCACTCCGCACGCGCCGAGGAAGCTCGGCGAGCTGCGGTTCTGCATGTCGGACTGCCCGGACATTCTGTGCCATGTCTATCGCTCGGATGACTTCAGCGGGACACCCACCGAGACGGATGAAGCCGTGCCGGTGTGGACCGCGCTCGACGCGATTCCCTATCACCGGATGTGGGAGGATGACCAGCACTGGCTGCCGTTGCTGCTCGACGAGCAACCGTTCCTCGGGCGCTTCTTCTTCGAGTCCGACCGCCTGCGCTGGAGCGAGGTCACGACGGACGTGTCCTGGTGAAATGAAAAAGGCCGCATCCCCTTTTATGGGGAGGCGGCCTTTGAAACAATCAGTTGATATCAATTAGAGCGACGCCTTGAGCGAGCTGAACTTGGACTTCAGTTGTGCAAGTGCGGCTTCGGCCTTGGCGATTTCCTTGCTCAGCGCGAGAAGCGAGCTGAGTTTGGCGTCGAAGCTGCCGGACGCGTTGGACTTGGTAGCTTTGGCTGCTTTTGGTGCCTTCGCGACTTTAGCGGCCTTTTTCGAAACCTTCTTCGCGACGCCCTTGCCGCCGGATGACTTCAGCCAGGCCATCACGGTCAGCGGCGATACATTGAACTTGGCTGCCGCCTTGCTCTGGCCGCCACGTCCGTTTGCGGCGTTGTAGGATGCGACGAAGTCGGTGACTTCCTTCTTCTGTTCGTCGGTGTAGCGGGTGCCGGCCTTGCTCTTGGCTGCAGCCTTCGGAGCTTTAGCTGCCTCCTTTGCCTTGGGGGCCTTTTTCGCTTTCGGGGTCTTGGCCGCCTTCGGGGCTTTGGTTGCCTTCGGGGCTTTGACCTCGGTGGCGGTGGCGGTCTGAGGTGCTGGAGCTCCCGCAGCCTTCAGCCAGCTTGCGATGGTGATCTGGGAAATTTTGTATTTGGCGGCGGCCTTGCTTTGGCCTCCGCGGCCGTTGGCGGCATTGTAGCTGAGGATGAAATCCACAACTTCTTTTTTCTGCGCATCAGTATAGCGGACCCCTTTGGTGGTCTTTTTCTTAGTAATAGTGCTCATGACAGGGGCAACCTATAAATGAAAGGCAGGCGAGCAAGCTAAAACCGCACTGCCGGATACTATCATATTCGCCCGCCCTGCTAAGCCATTCCGCCGCCAGCTTCCGAGATGACGTCCCTGATGACGGATCTGTCATTCATATCAGCCAGCCAATGGTCGCATCCGCTGACGACTTTGGGACGAGTGACCACGCCGCCGAAGCCGATGAAGGCATCCACATCCGGCTTGGTCTCCAGGTCGGAAACGCCGTCTCCCACCATCACGACACGCTCGGGGAGCATCGCCCGCTTCCACTCGCGGATGATTTCGTTCTTACCGAGATTCCGCGTGGTGGGGTAGTCCTCGCCGTATCCTTTATAGGAACCGTCTTCATGAAAATATAGAGGCACGGCCTCCACGTGGGCAATGCCGAGATGCTCGGCAAGCGGCTGGATCAACGGGGCGAAACCACCGGAAAGAATCACCGGCAGCCAGCCCGCCTCCTTCACCTCCCGGATCATTTCCATGGCTCCGGTCACCACGGTCTCCACATACAACGCGCCGATCGCGTCACACAGCGCGCGGTCTGGACAAATCATCCGCATCCGCCGCGGGAACACCTCGCCGATGGGCACCTCGCCATTCATCGCTGCATTGGTCAGTTCCACGACTTGTGCAAATACCTCGTCGCCCTTTGCCCGTGCCAGTTCATCAATGCCCTCAATCGTCGAAAGGGTGGAATCACAGTCGATGAACATCAACTTCCCGCGAGGCCGGGTGGCGGGTTGGATTTCCAATTCCGTTCCTTCCGCCACCATGTCGAACAACTCGAGCATCCCGGAATTGCCAAGACGGATGCATCCGTGGCTGGCGGGCTGCCCGAGCAGATGTTCATGATTGGTCCCATGGATATAGATAAACCGCTCCAGCGTGCTCGCGTTGTCCGGATCCAACCCTTCGAGGCGGAGAATCCGGCTGAGCACCAGATCGCCGCAGATGTCCGCCCCCGGTTGCCAGAGGCCTGTCGGGACGCGTTGTTTGAAAATGGTGCCGCTCGTTTCTCCGGCGCCGATCTTCTCCGCGATCCGGAATTTCCCCGTCGGCGTGCGATAGCTGCCCGCCACGAATCCCATGCCCTTGGTGGCGGTGGAAATGACATATTCACGGATGCATTGGTCCCCCTCGATGACTTTTAGAGTTTGTTCATCGATGGAAACTTCGAGTCGGCGTGTCGGGCTCATGGTGGTGTCAGGACGAGAAGCGCGTTATGTCCGCCCATCCCGTGGGAAAGTTTATAGATCGAACCCGTGGTATCAAGTGACACTTCGGGCAGGTGGAAGCCAGCGGGGGAGTGATGATTCATCCGGTTCGGCGGGAGTTTTCCGTCTGCCAGAAACCGGGCGAGGATCACGCTTTCCAGGAGTCCGCTCGCGCCGATGGTGTGTCCGGTGAACGGCTTCAGTAAATGCAAGGTGGGCCGTGCCTCGGGGAAACAGCGGTTCAATACGGCGGGATCCGCCACCGACTGGACCGCCGTGCCGGTGGCGTGCGGGCAGATGGCGACCGGTCGTCCGTGGAGCCGTATTGCCTTTTCCAGCAGTTCCGGAGTGCGTCCGCCGTCGGCGGGAATTCCCACCGGATCGCATGCGTCGGAATTACACCCGTAGTGGGTCAATCCTGGAAAGCCACCGTCCTTGGGCTCGATGGCCATTGCCGCCGCGCCCTCGCCGGGGATGAATCCGGAGGTTCCCGGGTGATAGGGATCCAGATCCATGTCATTCGCCAGCAAGCCGGACGCCGCATAGTTATCCAACAGAATCGGGACCAGCGGCAAGTCCACCGCCACCGCCAGCGCCCGCGGCGCCATGCCGGACCGCACCAGCATCATGGCGATACCGACCGCGTCGAGACCGGCGGCACAGCCGCTGGCGAGCACGTGGTTGGGCCCGGTGATGCCGAACTCGATGGTGATGGCCGAGGCTGGCTCGCTGTGGATCGTATTGCTGGCGGCCATCAGCTTGAAGGGCCGCCGCCCGGGCCATGGGCTGAGCCAGCCCGCCGCATTTCCCCGGCTGGTGCCGACGACCAGCGCCGCATCCCGCAGCTCGTCCGCGGTCCAGCCGGCATCGGCAATCGCCTCGCGGGCGACATGCAGCGCCGCCATCGTCGCCGGGCTCCATTTCCGGTTCACCAGCAGTTTGCGGGACTCGATCCATGCGCCGGGCCGCAGCGCGTGCGGGCTGTCGTCGCCTAGCAGCTCCCCGAGTTTTCGGAATGGAGACTGCCGCGAAAGCACCGCCTGATAGTGCGCGGCCACATCCGCACCGAGCGCGGAGAGCGCACCAAGTCCGGTGATCGCGAGTGAGGGTGGCGTCGGTATTCCCACTTTTAGTTAGAGAGTGATCTGCGCGCCGAGTTCGACCACGCGGCCGGGAGGAAGCTGGAAATAGGCGGTGGCGGGCGAAGCGTTGCGGGCCATGACGGCAAAGAGCGACAAGCGGATCCGGTCGAAGAGGGTGGCTTTTTTCCCGACACCATAGGTTTCCCGGCCGAGGAAGTAAGTGGCTTTTCCGGGTTGGAAACGGGCTTTTTCCGGCATCCTGAGTTTCAGGGCGGTAGGCACGTCCGGGGTTTCTGCGAAACCGAAACGCAGGGTGGCGCGATGTACGCCATCACCAAGGTCCTCGTAATCGAGCATCTCTTCGGGGTTTGCCACCGGTTGATCCAGTGTCATGACATGAAGAAGGATCACCCGTTCGTGCAGGACCTGGTTGTGTTTCAAGTTATGCAGCAGGGCGCTGGGCACACGCAGGTCTTTCCCGCTCATATAAATCGCGGTGCCTGAAACCCGGTGGATTTTACCCTTATGCAGGTCCTTGAGAAGCATGTCGATGGGTAGCGAGTCCCGCATCATCCTGACATACAGGCGTCCGCGACCCCAGATCCAGATCAGCATCATTCCCATCACTCCTCCCGCGATGACCAGGGGAAGCCACCCCCAGGGCCAGATTTTCAAGGCATTCGCCGCAAGGAACGCTCCGTCCAGGATGAGGAACAGGATTGTCACCAAGACGGCTTTGAGTTTGGACCAGTGCCATGCCGTCTGGGCGGCCGAGAAGAAGAGGATCGAAGTAATTGTCATCGTCAGCGAGATGGCGATGCCGTAAGCCCCAGCCAGTTTCGCGGAGGTCTCGAAGGTGATTACCAGCAAAATACACGCCAGGGCTAACAAGTGATTGATCACCGGCACATACACCTGCCCGACGGAATGCTCCGACGTGTAAAGAATCCGGACCCGCGACAAACAACCCAGTTGCACCGCCTGGGTGGTCAGCGAGAAAGCTCCTGAAATCAGCGCCTGGCTGGCGATGATCGCCGCGCAGGTCGCCAGGATCGTCAGTGGCAGTTGCAGCAGCGGGGGGGCGAGGAGGAAAAACGGGCTGCGGATCGCGCCCGGATCGGCGGTTAGGAGCGCTGCCTGCCCCAGATAGTTCAGCACCAGCGCGGGCAGCACCACCGAGAACCATCCCACCCGGATCGGTCGCGTCCCGAAGTGTCCGAGGTCCGCGTACAGGGCCTCGCCGCCCGTTACCGCAAGGAACACCGCCGCGAGCAGGGGAAACGCATGCTTCCACTCGCGGAACAGAAAGGAAGCTCCTTCCCACGGGAGCAGGCCATACAGCACTTGCGGATGGCGCCACAAGGCTCCGATTCCTAACAGCGCCAGCGTGGAGAACCACACCAGCACGACCGGTCCGAAAAGTTTCCCCACATGGCCGGTGCCGTATTTTTGAATGGAGAACAGTCCCACCAGGATCAACACCGATAGGGGCACCGTCCAGTGTGCAAGCGCCGGGGCGCTCACCGAAAGGCCTTCCACCGCGCTCAAAACAGAAATCGCCGGGGTGAGCATGCCGTCCGCATAAATCAACGCGGCACCCGCCAGCCCGAATAACAGAATCGTCTTCGGATCCTTCTCCTCCATGGGTCTAACCGCCCTGCGGATCAGGGTGGACAACGCCAGGATTCCGCCCTCGCCCTTGTTGTCCAGCTTGAGAATGACGAACAAATATTTTACGGAAACCACCAGAATCAGCGACCAGACAATCAACGAAGCCGCGCCCACCAGATTTTCCGGATGGATCGGAGCGCCGTGATGACCGGAGAAACATTCCCGAAACGCATAGAGTGGGCTCGTTCCGATATCACCGAAAACAATGCCCAAAGCCGCGAGCGTCGTCACCGCGAGGTGAGGTTTGTGGCCAGCGTGGCCTGCGTGAGAGTTATTCATCGTCGCGAAGCGGATCGCTCGCAGGCGCTTCAAAACATTTCCCGTTACCGCTGACCAGCGAATTTACGCCCCATCCGGAGGCGGCAAAATCGCGCATCATAGGTCTTGGCGAGTCCGTCCGCCGGGTCCACGCTGCCCGCCGACTTACGAATGAGCACCGTTCTGGAAACCATCGATGGCGGCACCCGCTATCTTGAAAAACGCGGCATCGAGGACGCCCGCCGCAACATGCAGATGCTCGTCGCCCACCAGCTCGGCTGCACCCGGATGGACCTATACCTCCAGTTCGACCGCCCGCTTGAGGAATCCGACCTCTCGCCCCTCCGGGAAGCCCTGAAAAAACGTGGCGAAGGCATCCCCATCCAGCACCTGCTCGGGACCGTTTGGTTCCACAAACACGAGTTCAAGACCGACGCTCGCGCCCTCATTCCCCGGCCCGAGACCGAAGAACTTGCCGAGTGGATTCTCTCCTGGGACCTCCCCGCCGACCAACACATCCTCGACATGGGCTGTGGTTCCGGCGTGCTAGGACTCTCATTGGCTGCCGCGCGCCCAGGCTGGCACGCCACCCTGGCGGATGTTTCCCCGGACGCCCTCGCCCTCGCGCGGGAAAACGCCGCCGGCTTGGAAATCCCCAACGCGGACTTCATCCACAGCGACCTGTTCTCCGCCATCGACGGCGTTTTCGACGGCATCGTCGCCAATCTGCCCTACGTCCCCGAAGCCGACCGCGCCACCCTCACCCGCGAGGTCATGCATGATCCGGCGCTCGCCCTCTTCTCCGGCCACGACGGCCTTGATCTCATCCGCCGCTTCATTCCCGAGGCTTTCCACCGTCTGAACCCCGGCGGTTGGCTGGTCTTGGAAATCGGCCATGATCAAGCTTCACAGGTCGCGGAAATTTTACAAACGTCCGCCTTCACCGCCATCGAAGTGAAATCCGACATGTCCGGTGTGGCACGGTTTCCCTTCGCCCGGCGGCCTTGACGCCAATTTCAAATCTCAAATCTTAAATCCCACATGGACAAACTCGTAGTTCACGGCGGCTCCACCCTCAGGGGAGCGATCAACATTTCCGGCTCCAAAAACGCCTCGCTGCCCATCCTTGCCGCCGCGC
>JBIHZT010000434.1:0-3997 GCA_044240265.1 Luteolibacter sp.
TTGGCGCGGAGAGTTTCCTCGAAGCGGCGCTTGAGGTCGGCGTATTCGTCATTCGAGACACCGGCGCTCATCGTCCGCATTTTCTCGCGGGCGTCCTTGAGCTCGGCGGCGAGCGCGTCGCGCTGGGCCTTTACATCCGCCAGATCGCGGCGGAGCAGGTCGAAATCCGAGCTGCCGACAAGGGCGCGCTGCAAGTCGGCCTGCATGCGGGCATTCTCCGCCGTCAGGGCGGCGCGGAGTTTCTCTGAACGCAGGATCTCGGCGTTTCTGGCGGTGAGCTCGTTGTCCTTTTCGGAAAGCAGTTTCTGATAGCTGCCGGCCAGTGCGACCAGCGTGTCGGCGTCTTTTTTCAGGCGGCCGGCGATGTCTTCGATCGGCTCGGATGCGCCTTCGATGGGACGCAACCCCATGGCGATCCGCTGGTTGTTGTATTCGCTGCGCAGGGCGTCGGCCTCGGCCTGCAGGGTCTTGATCTCCTCATTGCCGCCCGACGAGGTCCACGAGCTGTTTTTGAGGACCATCACGATGAGCACACCAAGCAGGGCGATGATCACGAATGCCAGCGCGACGGCCGGCGGGAGGTTGGATTTCGGAGCGGTGCCGCCACTACCGGCCGCCTGGGTTCCGGCGTCCACTTCTTCTTCCTTGGGCAAATGCTCGTCCGACATGGCGGGAGGTTGCCCAGCTCCCCTCGTCACTGTCAACCCGCCGGTTTAGCCGGCGCGGTCGAGAAGACTGAGGAAATCCGCCGGGCGGTCGAACAGGTAGTTCGGCCTGGAGGCGGCGAGCGATTCGCGGGAATTGAACCCCCAGGTGACGGCGGCGATCGGGATCCCCGCTTTTTGCGAAGCCTTCACATCGCGCAACTCGTCGCCCACGTAGAGCAGTTCCTCGTTCCGCAGCGAGAACGTCTTGCGGATGGCTTTCAAGTGCTTGGACTTGCCGGTGAGTTTGGAAGTCGAGGAAATGAAATCGAACTGCTCGCGAAGCCCGTGGGCGGTCAGGAAAAGGTCCACGTTCGCCGGGGCATTGGAAGTGAGAATCCCGAAACTGCGGACATGGCGGCGCAGCTCGACGAGCACCTCGGCCATGCCGGCGATCAACTGGAGCTGGGTGATATTTCCCCGCATCATGCTGGTGCCGCGGGCGATGAGGGACGGCACGCGGCGCTTGGGGATCTTGAGGTGGCTGAGCAGGTCCTTGAGCGACAGGTGGCGGAGGCCGTCGAGCTCGTGCTCGGCCACCTCGCGGATGCCGTAGTCGGGGGCGATCCGGTTGAAAATGAGGCGCGTCTCGCCCAGCGTGTCGGCGATGGTGCCGTCGAAGTCGAAAACCACGGTTTGATATTTCATCGGGCTCTATTTGAAATCACATCGCCCGGCTTCAAACCAGCGGCAAATTCGGATGGATGTCGCCGTCTAGCGGCGAGCACTCGCCCGCAAGATGCCGCAGCAGCGCGGCGAAGGCGATCATCGCCGCATTGTCCGTGCAGAACACCGGCGGGGCCACGCTGATCTCCAAGCCCTCGGCGGCCGCCGCCTGCTGGAACGCCCCTCGCAACGCCTGATTGAGGCTGACTCCGCCGGAAAGCGCGATGCGCCGGCGTCCGGTCTGACGCGCCGCGCGCAGGGATTTTTTCACCAGAATTTCGATGACCGCCTGCTGGAAGGACGCTGCCAAATCGGCCACCGGCAGCTCGCCCGTTTCTTTCTGGAGCGTGTAAAGCACCGCCGTCTTCAGCCCGGAGAAGGAAAAATCGAGGTGCGGGTCATGCAGCATCGAGCGGGGGAAATCATAGGCCTTGGGATCGCCACTGCGGGCGGCTTTTTCGATTTCCGGCCCGCCGGGGTAGGCGAGGCCGAGCATTTTCCCCACCTTGTCGTAGGCCTCGCCCGCCGCGTCGTCGCGGGTGCCGCCGAGTTTTCGATAGCGACCGGGGCCCTCGACATCGAGCAGCAACGTGTGCCCGCCGGAGACGATCAGCGCCACATGCGGCGGGACCGAGGTCTGGTCGAGGAAGGGCGAAAGCAAATGGCCTTCCAAGTGGTTGATGCCGAGAAACGGCCGCTTCATGGCGCAGGCCATTCCCTTCGCCGCCGTGCTGCCGATCAACAATGACGACGCCAGCCCAGGCCCGGTCGTGGCGGCGAAAGCGTCGAGCTCCCGCATGCCCACTCCGGCATCCATCAGCGCCTTTTCCACCAACCCGCGCAGATGCAGCGAGTGGTTGCGGGACGCCAACTCGGGCACCACGCCGCCGTGTTCGCGGTGCAGCGCGATCTGCGAGGAAATTTCCGAAGCCAGCACTTCCGTCCGTTCGCCCGGAGAGCCGCGGACAATCGCCACGGCGGTTTCATCACAGGAAGATTCGATCGCCAGGAGCAGTGCCACGCGCAGGTTCTTAGTCGAAGTTCCCGCGAACAACCGAGAAAAAAGCATTTTCCCGGAAGGTTTTCGAAGTTGACCCCGCATGACGGATTTGTCCCTGTTGCGGCATGGATGGGCCCAAACGCATGATGGCGAATTTGTTTTGCCGCCGGATGTCACTTGTCCTGCTCGCATGGCTCGGAGCATCCGCCACTGGCTCCGGTGCCGGAACACGCACATTCCACAGTGCCGAAGGCAAACCACTCCAAGCCACCTTCGAAGGTATGGCCGGAGACCAGGTGAAACTCCGCCGCGAGGACGGAAAAACCTTCGAGCTCGCTCTGGAAAAGCTCAGCGTGGCGGACCAAACCTACATCAAGGAAGCCGTCGCCAGCGCGGGTAATGAATCAAAAAAACTCAACGCCGCAGCCGGCCAGGAAATCGCGAACGGCAGCCCCTTCTCCACACGAAAAGCGGAGGAGCTGGCCGGCGCCCTCAAGCTCCACCCGGAGTCCCGCAGCCGCTATGGCGCGAGTTGGCGGCTCTATGCCGCGTTTGAGAAAAACTACCGGCTGTTCGGTGCCATGCCTTACTCCGTCGCGCTCTACTCGGATGCGGACGGCCTGGTCACCAGTCTTTCCATCGTCTATGCGAACAAGGGTGACTTCGGCAGTGCCGCCGGATTCGGCACGGACCATTTCAATGGCGGCACCAATGCCAGCGCCGTATCGCTCGCCGGAGCCATGGCCAAGGATGAGAAATCCGTCTCCAAATCCCTCACCACCGCCCTCGGAGAAGGTAAGATCCAGCGCTACGGCGAAGGCGACACCCGCCGGGAAATCACCCGCTGGGATTGGAACGGCCACGCCTTCCTGCTTTCCAATGAGGAAAACGAATACGTCGGACTTTCCATCGTCTCCACCGGATCCGCGGACGCCGGCGGCAAATCACTGCGCGTCAAGGATGGCGAGGTGAAACAACGCCTGCTGGACAGCATCGTGAGGTCCGACAACGGCGATGTGTATCTATCCGAAATCCCGATGGTGGACCAGGGCCCCAAAGGATACTGCGTCCCAGCCACCTTCGAGCGCGCCATGCGGACCATGGGCCTGGAGGCCGACATGTATCTTCTCGCCATGGTCGGCCAAAGCATGGCCGGTGGCGGCACTTCCGTCGAACTGCTGCTGGAAAACGTCCGCTCCCAGGTCTATCGAAAAGGCAGGCGCACCAAGGATGATAATCTCAAACAACTCCGTATCCGCGATCTCCGCCGCTACCTCGACCAGGGAATCCCCGTGATGTGGACCATGCTCTCGGTGCCCGAGTACAACAAAGTGGCCGATGCGAATACCGCCAAACGCGCCAGCGTCAAGGATTGGAAGGCCTATGCCGAGGAAATCAAAACCGAAGCCGCCGACATCACCGCCGCCCCGAAACCGGAAGACAAACATCATATCTGCATGATCATCGGATATAACGAAACCACCCAGGAAATCGCCGTCAGTGATTCCTGGGGTGCCCGCTTCGAGCGCCGTTGGGTGCCTGTTTCCGTGGCGGATTGGGCCAGCCAGGGCGGCGTTTTCATGATCCTTCCCTAGAATCCAAGCTGCCGCCTTCGTGAAGAACCCGT
>JBIHZT010000435.1:0-3991 GCA_044240265.1 Luteolibacter sp.
GCCGCCCCCAGATCAGTCACCGAGCCGCTGAGAATGGAGCCGCCAGAAGTGTCATAGGCCCAGTCCACGATGCTGCCGGTGTCACCGTTTTCAGTCAGGATGACACGCATCCACCCGTAGTTCACCGTATCATCGCGGATCAGTTTGAATCCCATGTAGCCGGTCTGGCCGGCGGTGAACTGCGACGCGCCCGGTCCAATGTGTCCGGAATCATCCTCCGCTCCCGATCCACCCCAGCCGGAAGAAAACGTCGAGGACCCGCTGATGGAGGTGCCCAAGGCGAGCGAAATGATGGAGTCCTCATTACCTGTCCCGATCCGCACCGGCTGGAAATCCGGAGAGTTGGCGATACCGAGACCACCGAAAAACGGATTCAGATCCCAGGAGGAGTTAGCGGATCCGCCACTCTGGAAGTTGGTGACGTTGATGAACACGCCTTCGAAATCCTGGGTGATGGCGATGTTTTGCGCCCCGCTGTAAACTATGGCGGCGCTGGCGGCTCCCGTGCATGCGAGACCGGCCGCGCCGCGGCAAAGATGTGCGACCGTCCATAACGACGACGGCTCCCATGCACTAACATTTCGATGAAACGATTTCATGGGATCAGTTGGATTGCACCTTCACGCGGAAATAGGTCGCCTTTTTACCGTTCACGAAAAACGGATAAGGCACGGAAACCGCCTGGATCTCGCCATCGTCCGCCAACACCGACGGGGATGAGGTGGAGGCCTTCCAAGTGGAAAGATCTCCGCTGAACTCGACGGTGTAGGAAAGGCCTGCGGCGACGTAGTTCTTGCGGCGGGCGAATACCGCACGGAAAGTGAAACTTCCTGCCGTGCCGCTTGCGAAGGGCGTGGGCACGCCCCGCTCCAACAGGCTCGCACCGCTCCACCGGAGCATCCCGCCATAAGATTGGGACGGATTCATGCCAAAGGCGTATTCCTGGAGATTGGTCAGCCCGTCGTAATCCGCATCGGCGCCGGCTGCCGGGTGGATACCGGATTCGCCGAAGTATTGAACCTGCCAGGTGTCCGGCAAGCCGTCCGCCGCATAGGAGCCGAAGTCATCCACACCGATGTTGACCACGGTGATACCGACCGTATCCGAAAATGTCAGATAGGCGGCACGAACCCCTGCCCCGGTATCCTGATAAACAGTGCCAGCCGTGGCCAGCCCTCCGGCACTCATGGACAGAGGACCGCCGACAACACTCCAAGTCATTCGTTCCGAAGCCGGCGCGGCCAGAGACTCGTCATCGTAAGTGATAACCGCCACAAACTGCCTCGTGCCACGCTCACTTATCGTCAGCGTCCCGGTTGTGACAACCACCTTCATGGCGACCACATCGGCAAGCTGGCCGACGTATCCGGTTCGGTTGGTATAATTCGTCGAACTTGAAACTCCGCCGACAACGATTGAGAGATCGGCTGTATAGTTTTGGCTAACGCCCAATTTTCCTCCGTTACTGAGAGCACTTTGGTCGAGACCATAGTTCTGGCTAACACCGGCCCAGGCCATCAGTGGAATCAACGATCCTGAAAAAACGAGCGAACGCAGGATCATCGTGTTATTTGCCCAGGAGGGCCTCCAATTTCCGCAATCGCCGTTCTTGATCGGCGACTTGCTTTTTCAACGACAGGTTCTCACGATGCAATTCCTGCACCGCCGCAGCGGAGTAAATGATCAAAGGATAGGTGTCGACTTGTAGAACGGGCGAGCCGTCCGGCATCGCCTCACCACTGCTTTTCACATCGTCCGGGAAGACCTCGGCGAATTCCTGCGCAATGACGTTCGGGTAGCGCACGTCCTCGATGCTTGGATGCCTGGCCCTGTATTCTTCCGTATAACGGAAGTCCACCAGACGAACCTGATCAATTTTTTCGAGTGCCCCGGTGATCGATTGAATCTCCGTCTTGATCCGGCGGTCGGAATTGGAAAGCCAGCTGCCGGCAGTTGTCTTGCTGGCGGAGCCCTCGACTTCCAAAGCGTTGACGGCCGGGGTGCGTTTGATGCCGACCTTCGCCGTGAAGACGTTGTCCTGATCGAGGCGGGCGACCTGGGCCGGGATGGAATCAGCCCGCAACGCCAGCGCGTGCGAAGCCCCCGCCGCGATGTGCGTCACCTGGGTGGCAGCCGCTGGAGCCGTGGTCTGGCCGTCCGAGTTGTCTCCCCACAGCACCAGAGTGCCGTCGGTCTTCAAGGCCATGCTGAACGCATAACCGCCGGCGAGTTTTGAGACTCCACTGAGACCCTCCGGAACCGTGACCTGACCGCCGCCATCCCAGCCCCACGCCACGACGGTGCCGTCGCTCTTCAATGCGAGACTGTGATAGGCGCCCGCGGCAATCGCAGTCACTCCCGACAAGCCCTCCGGCAGCGTGACCTGCCCGGCGTCGTCGCGGCCCCAAGCCACCACCGTGCCATCACTCTTGAGGGCGAGGCTGTGATCGGATCCCGCAGCAATCGCGGTGATGGTCGCACCGGTCAGGCTGGCAGGCAGGGTCGTTTGACCGAAACTGTCGTCGCCCCAAGCGCGGACACTGCCGTTGGCCAGCAGCGCGAGGCTGTGTTTCTCGCCCGCGGCGACCCGGGTGGCGGTGGTGATCCCGCTGGGGATGGTGGTTTGGCCATAGGAATTGTCACCCCAGGCGACGAGCGTGCCGTCGGATTTCCGGACCAGGTTGTGGGAGGCGCCGGCGGCGATTTCCGTGACCCCGGTCAACCCGGCGGGGATTGTCACCTGACCGCTGGTATTCAGTCCCCGGGCGACGACGGTGCCGGCGTCGAGCAGGACGAGGCTGTGGGATTCCCCGGCGGCAACTGCGGCGACGTTCGCCAGTGCCGGCATGCTCGTTTGGCCGGAGCCATTATTGCCCCATGCCAGCACCGGCACCATGGGAGCGGTGGTGAGACTGCTCATCGGGACCAGGGAGGGTGCCGAGTCGGTAAAGGCAAGTGTCTTGCGGGTCGGACTGGCGGAGTTGGTGGTTAGATACAGATTCGTCCCATCAAACTCGACGGCCCCGAAGGATGCGGAGCTCAGGCTGGTTCCCGCCGTGAGCTTCATCGGCGCTGACAAACCCGTGCCTGCGGGGAGGCTGACCGTGCCACTGAATGTCGGGGAAGCCAGGTTGGATTTCAAATCCAGTGCCGTCTGTTGCAACGTGGAAACCGGCTTGTTGGCATCCGAGGTATTGTTGACGTTGCCCAGGCCGACCATTGTCGCTGTGACACCCGATACCGTGCCTGTAAAAGTCGGGCTGGCGAGTGGTGCTTTCAGATCCAGCGCCGTTTGCTGTGCGGTCGATACCGGCTTGTTCGCATCGCTGGTATTGGTCACGTTGGCCAGGCCCACCATCGAAGCCGTGATGCCGGAAACGGTTCCGGTGAACGTCGGCGAGGCGATCGGCGCCTTCAACCCGTCGTTGCCGTTGAGCTTGTTGATGGCGGTTAGGATCGTGTCGGTGGCGCTGAGCGTTCCCGCCCCGGAGACATAACCCGTCAAGGCCTTGCCCGTCACCGTCGCCGCTGAAATCGCCGTGGCGCTTTGGGTGCCGGTCACATCACCGGCTAACGAGCCGGTGAAACTGGCGGCGCTGCCCGAGACGTTGCCGGTCACGTTGCCCGTGAGCGGTCCGCTGAACGTGCCGCTCGTCGTGCCGGTGAACGTCGGGCTCGCCAGATTGGCTTTAAGAGCGTCGTTGCCGTTGAGCTTGTTGATGGCGGTTAGGATCGAGTCGCTTGCGCTGAGCGTGCCCGCCCCGGAGACATAACCGGTCAAGGGCTTGCCCGTCACCGTCGCCGCGGAAATCGCCGTCGCGCTTTGCGTGCCGGTTACGTCGCCCGCGAGCGAGCCGGTGAAACTGGCGGCGCTGCCCGAGACGTTGCCGGTCACGTTGCCCGTGAGCGGTCCGCTGAAAGTGCCGCTCGTCGTGCCGGTGAATGTCGGGCTGGCCAGATTGGCCTTGAGAGCGTCGTTGCCGTTGAGCTT
>JBIHZT010000437.1:0-3983 GCA_044240265.1 Luteolibacter sp.
GAGATGGTCGCCGCAGGCCAGAATCAGATCCCCGCTTCCAACGGCCTATTCGGCGAGCCCGCCTACCTTCATGCCAAGCACCTCAAAATTTCCTTCACGCTGGATGGAAAACCGAATGAATTGACCGCCAGAGAAGACCAGACGTTGAGCCTCCTCGGCGGCGGCGGCCCCGAGTTTAATCTCCCGGAGTTCACGCTCGCGGGTGGAAAACTCCTGGCCTACACGCCCGGCACTTACTCGTTCACCGCCCAGGACGGCGCAGCCAAACAAGTCGCCGCGCCCGTACTTCGCGAGACGCCGCTGACTGGCTGGCAGCTCGCATTTCCTGATCAAAAGGTGCGCACCCTCGCGGATCTCGTTTCATGGACCGAGTTCCCGGAACACACCGCCAAGTATTTCTCCGGCACAGCCACCTATCAGACGAAGTTCAACCACACGCCGGACCATACCCGTGCCGTGATTCTCGATCTGGGCCGTGTCAAAAACTTCGCCGATGTGATTCTCAACGGCCAGCCCGTCGCCACGCTCTGGAAAGCCCCGTGGCGCTTGGACATTTCCGGAAAACTCCGCCCCGGCAGCAACACGCTGCAAGTGAAGGTCACCAACCTCTGGGTGAATCGTTTGATAGGCGACGAGCAACTTCCGCCCGAAGAAGGCGTCGAGTGGACCGACAAAGTTGGCCCGATCAAAGCCTGGCCGCAGTGGATCATCGACGGCAAACCCCGCCCCGCCACCGAACGCGTGACGTTCGCCTCGTGGCGCTTCTGGAACAAAGACGACAAACCCCTCGAATCCGGCCTGCTCGGCCCCGCCAGAATCTTGCAAGTGCCCAATCTGCCGCTGCCATGATTTCACTGAAACAACCAATCATCCCATGACTGCATCATCAATACTCGCCTTCATCGGCACCGCCCTGCTGCTGGCTCCCGCCACCGTCTGCGCCGCAGAAAAAGTCCCCGCCCGCTTCGAACCGCCCGCAGGCAAGGTCCTTGTCTTCGTCGGCCAGGACAATGCCTCGGTCGGCGGAACCGAAAAATTCTCCAACGGCTACGTGGACAACGTCGGCGTACCCGGCGGCATCACCCACTATGTGTATTTTTCCGAAGGCTGGACGAACGGATTCAAACGCACCTTCGCCAAAGGCAGCGTCGCCGGTCTCAACACGGAAACCGAATGGGCGGCCGGTCCGATGCACCTGAAGGCATATCTCGATTCACCGAAGCTCGCCAATTGCGCCATGCACGTCTCGATTTCCATGGAAGGAAATTGCGAGGACAAGGTGGCCGATGGCTCGTTCGATCACCTCATCGCCGAGTTTGTGAAGTTCCTCGCCGACCACCCGGAGCATCCATTCCTGATCCGCATCGGCTATGAGTTCGACGGCAGTTGGAATGCCTACGACCCGGAAAACTTCAAGAAAGCCTTCCGCCGGATCGTCGATGCGCTGCGGGCCGCCAAGCTGACGAATTTCGCCACCGTGATGGCCTCCAGCGGGTCTGAGCCACAAGGGAAGTGGGAGGAATACTGGCCCGGCGACGACTATGTCGATTGGGTCGGATTTTCCTACTGGGGGAAGGCAGAAAATGAAGCCGCAGTCGCGCTGGCCTTCGCCCGTAAGGTCGGCAAGCCAATCTTCATCGCGGAGTCCACGGCGCAGGGACACTTTTTCGACAAGGGAAACCACGAGGAAATCTGGAAAAACTGGTTCGAGAAGTATTTCAAATACATCAACGACAACATCGATGTCATCCGCGCGGTTTCCTACATCAATGCCGACTGGGACGTGCAGGATATGTGGGACGGCTGGGGCCAAACCCGCATCGAGACCGCGCCGCTGATCAAAACCCGCTGGCTGGAAAAAATGGCCGAGCCACGATTTATCAACGCCGCCAACAAGCCGTTCGAGTTGATCGGTTTCAAAAAATCTGATGCCGGAGCTAGCAACAATGTCGAGCCATACCGCGATCCCTCGCGCCCGGTGGATGAGCGTGTCAAGGATCTACTAGGCCGCATGAACTTGCAGGAAAAAGTCGCCCAGCTCCACAGTTGGTGGAATCACGATGAGCGCAAAATGCTCTCGGACGGTGCCATTTTCACCCCGGAGTTTTATGCCGGGGTCTGCCCGAACGGGGTCGGCACGCTGGGGCCATTGCACAATCTGAAAATCGACGATGACGTGCGGATGTATGCCGCCGTGCAGGAATATTTCCGCAAGCGCACCCGGCTCGGCATCCCGCCACTCCTCCACGATGAGGCCGCGCACGGATTCATGCGCTTCGAGGCGAATTCGTTTCCAGCACCCGTCGGACTTTCTTGCACCTGGAATCCGGAGTTGATGAAGCAGATCTACACCCAAACCGCACGCGAAGCGCGCAGCCGGGGCGTCAATCAAGTGCTTTCACCCGTCGTCGATATCGCCCGCGAGCTGCGCTGGGGTCGGATCGATGAAACGCAGGGCGAGGACGCCTTTCTCGCCGGCCGCATGGGTGCCGCGATGGTCACCGGTCTCCAAGGTTCATCCGATGGCAGCATCGCCCCGGAACACGTTGCGGCGACGTTGAAACATTACGCCGGATACGCCAGCACCGTCGGCGGGTTGAACCGCTCGCCCTATCCGCACGGCCCGCGCCACCTGCTCGACAACGAAGTTGAGCCATTCCGGCACACCATCGCCGCCGCCAAGCCGTCCGGCGTGATGGCCGCCTACCACGAACTCGAGGGCGTCCCCTGCCATGTGAACCCATGGATGCTCACCGAGGTGCTGCGCGGTAAACTCGGCTTCCAGGGCATCGTGGTAAGCGACTACGGTGGCGTCGATTTGATCCGCCAATGCCACAAAATGGGCACCTCCGATGCCGATGCTGCCCGCATGGCCTTCGAGGCCGGCCTGCAAATGGAAACCCCGAACAACTCGGCTTACCAGCACCTGCCGGGACTCGTCGAGCAAGGGAAAATCAAGATCGAGAAGATCGATCAGGCCGTGAGTGCCGTGCTCGCCCTGAAGTTCCGCCTCGGGCTTTTTGAAGCACCGATGACGATCGACCCCGCCGTGCCGAAGGCGATCACCTCCGCTCCAGCGGCCACCGAACTCGCCCGCGAGGCGGCGCGCCAGTCGGTTGTCCTGCTCAAGAATGACAACAACCTGCTCCCGCTCACTCCCGGCGCGCACAAGAACATCGCTGTGATCGGCCCGAACGCCAATGCCTGCCGACTCGGTTCCTACTCCGGTAAACCCCAAAAAACCGTCTCGCTGCTGGAGGGGATGAAAAATTTCCTCGGCGACAAAGCCACGGTCACCCACGCCACCGGATGCAAGATCGCCCACAACGACACTGGCGTTTCCTATGATAACTGGCGTTACATCGACGACGTCCAATACGCCAGCCTCGACGACAACCGCCCGCTCATCGCCGAAGCCGTCGAAATGGCGAAAAACTCAGATCTCGTCATCCTCGCGCTTGGCCACAGCGAACTGCTTGGCCGTGAGTCATGGGGTGCCAACCACATTGGCGACCGCTCGACGCTCGATCTCACCGATTCCGAAAACGCCCTCGCCGAGCAGGTCCTCGCCACCGGCAAGCCGGTCGTGCTTTTCCTCAACAACGGCAAGCCGATTTCCCTGCATCAACTCAACGACCGCATCCCCGCGATCCTGACCGCCCACTACGCCGGCCAGGAAACCGGCACCGCCGCAGCGGAGATTCTGTTCGGCCAGACCAACCCGTCCGGCAAACTCACGATCAGTTGGCCACGCGACGTCGGCCACCTCCCGTGCTACTACAGCCTGCAATCCAGCGCCCGGGTTTTCAACTACCTCAATGCCCCGACTGCACCGATCTATCCGTTCGGCCACGGCCTGAGCTACACCCAGTTCTCCTACGGAAATCCCCAACTCTCCGCAAACCAGATCCACCCCGGCGAGTCGGTCACCGTGAGCTTCGATGTCACCAACACCGGCAGCCGCCCCGGCACCGAAGTCGTCC
>JBIHZT010000436.1:0-3983 GCA_044240265.1 Luteolibacter sp.
CTTTCGATGGGCACGGCATGCGCGGGGCCAATCGGAGTATCGCCCTTTCTTGCGACCTCGCCCGGCTTTCAGCGCCGCGCGCGGAGTTCCGTCCGCAGGTTTTCCACCTGGTCCAGCAGATCGAGGATGAGCCTGAGGCCGGATAAGTTCGTCTCGCAGGTGCTGCGCAGGTAGTCGATGCGGCGGAGCGTGTGCAGTGCCTCGTCATCGAAGCCGGCCGATGGAAGCAAACCCTGTTCCTGATAGTGCAGGATGGTCTGTGAGGAGACGCCGGTGATTTCCGCGACCATTTCAAGCGAGTAGGTCGCCGGCTCTTCGGGATCGTGCTCGGAGTTCATGCGGGCGGATTGGTGCGAGGGTTGAATTTCGACACGCTGCGGAGTTTTTCCCAAAGTTCGGTTTCCTCGGCGGTGTGTTTGGTGGGAAGGTGGACGGTGATGGTGGCGTGGAAATCCCCGCGCTCGCCGGTTTTTCCCTTGGGCAGGCCGCGGCCGCGGACGCGGAGTTGCTGGCCGTTCTCGCTGCCGGCGGGGATGCGGAGTTTGATGTTTCCGTCGAGCGTCGGAACGCTGAGCTCGGTGCCGAGCACGGCTTCCCATGGTGCGAGATCGAGGTCGTAATAAAGATCAGAGCCCTCGGTGTGGAAATCCGGGTGGGCGGCGTGGCGGACTCGCAGATAGAGATCGCCGGCGGGTGCGCCGCCGCTGCCGGGCTCGCCCTGGCCAGGGATGCGGATTCGTTTTCCGGAGATGACGCCGGCGGGGATGCGGACTTGGAAGGTGTGCGTCTCGACCTGGCCGGTGCGTGGATTGGTCATCTGCAGCGAGATCGGCCGGACGTCGCCGTTCATGACTTCCTCCAGGGTGACGAGGATGTCGCCCTCCACATCGTTGCCCTTGCGCTCGCGGGCGGCGGCGGGGCCCTGGCCGCTTTCCGGGAAACCGTAGCGGCTGCCACCGCTGAAGAACTGCTCGAAAAAGTCGCTGAAACCGGTGCCGCCGAAGTTGAACTCACGGCCGCCGCCGGTGGGCGCGGCGCGGCGGCCGCCGTAGCCGGCTTGTGGGTTGTCCCAGTCGGCTCCGAGCTGGTCGTATTTTTTCCGCTTCTCGGGATCGCTCAGGACCTCGTTGGCTTCGTTGATTTCCTTGAACTTCTCCTCGGCGGCTTTTTTGTCCTTGGCGACGTCCGGATGGTGCTTGCGGGCGAGTTTGCGGAACGCCTTCTTGATGTCGGCGGTGCTGGCGTCGCGCGCGACTCCGAGGATTTCATAGTAGTCTTTGAATGCGGCGGACATGGCGGTATGGCTCGCATTGAAAACAGAAACAGGGCGGGTGTCTAGACAGCGGAGGCTTTCCTGCGGAATAATTTTCTCCCCGCCAGAAGCACAACGAGGGCGGCGGAAACCCAGCCTGTGGCGGCGGCCCAGCGGGGCAGCGGCACCGGCGCGGTGAAGCGGGTGACGACCGGGCCCTGGATGGCGACGGCGAGCGGGAAATCCCACACCAGCGTGCGGCCGGAGTCTTCGATGCGGGTGGCGTTGGAATCCGTGGCGGCTTCCGGCAGGTGGATGATGTAGGTGAGCTGACGGTCCTTGAAGCGTGAGACGGGCATGAAGCCCGCCCCCGGCAAGGCCTCGCCCGCTTTGATGGTGCGGGAGAAATCCACCGTTAGCCCGCGCACGTCGACCTTGAAATCGCCGGTGAGTCCGGTGGCGGAGGAGGGGAGCTTGTTTAGAGCCGCGCCCATTGAGATGTCCTTGAGCTCGAGGGCGGAGTCGAAGGTCGTTTGCACGCGGATGTGCATGCGGTCGCCAACGGTGGTGACTTCGCAGTTAGACGTGGAAATCGCGGGCGTGTCTTTCAGGAAACCTTCGATCATCCGCTGGACGCCGGTGTCTCCGCCTTGGAGTTTCGCAGCGGCGGCGGGCAGAGAATACGAGACCTCCGCGCGGCCGCTGCCGTCGGCATGCAGCCAGATTTCCTCGCGTCCGTCGATGCATGAGGCTAACAAGCCAGCAGCCGTGCAGGCGAGGACACGGAGCATGGAGCGGCGGAAATCCATTTCACATCTGCTGCTCGGAGCTGCGCATGAGGATGTCGCCCACTTCGACGTGGGCGGGTGCCTCGAGGATGGTGAGGATGGCCCAGGCGACGTCGCGGGCCTCCAGCATTTTCATGGCGGCGCGGGTCTGGGCGAGCGATGGCTCGCGGCCGAGGAAATAGGAGTCGAGCAGCGGAGTGTCGACGAAGCCCGGGGACACGCAGGCGACCTGGATGCGCGACTTCACCGACTTGAGCTCGGCCCGCAGCGCTTCGGTGATCGCTCTAACCGCGAACTTGGTGGGCGCGTAGAATCCGCCGGACGGCGGCACCCGGTGGCCGCTCATGGAGGAGACGTTGACGATGCGGCCGCCGTCAGCGGGGAAGTGCTTGAGCGAGAGTTGGCAGCAGAGGGTGAGCGCCATCACGTTGACGCGCCACATTTCCTCCCAGTCGGCGGGGTTGCCGTCGATGATGCGCGAGAGGTAGGCGACGCCGGCGCAATTCACCAGTCCGTCGATTTTTCCGAGGCCTTGGAAGATGGAGGAAATCTGGTCACGCTGGGTGAGATCCGCGACGATGGGTGAGACGTTTTCCGAGAGCGCGCCGGGCCGGCGGGTGACACCGAGCACGTTCGCGCCGCGTTCCAGCAGAAGATCGCAAAGTGCCTGGCCGATGCCGCTGGATGCGCCGGTGACGAGCAGGGTCTTGCCTTTCAACGAGGTCATGCGGATACCGTGACAGGTCCGGCGGGCGAGGGCAACGTTTGGAACAGCGCCGGCAGGTCCGGCAGGTCGGAGGCGGAGTGGGCGCGCTGCGAGGAGACGATTTTCCCGTCGAGAAAGAGGAACGCGCCGGGCATCTGCAATCCATCGCCCGCGAGGTGGCCGAGGCCGCAGCCTTTGAAAATGGCAACCGCGCCGCGCCACCAGACATGCGGGCCGAAAAGTTCGAGGAAGCCACCCTTGCCGAGGCCGAAGGCGCGGTAGAGCTCACAGCGCGGATCGGCGATGCGGGTGACGCCGCTGCGCTCGCCGAGGTAGCGGATTTCATTGCCGCTCTGGAGCATGTGGACGATGACCAGCTCGGCCCCATGGGTGTTCGCTTCCTTTTGAATGCCTTCCAACCCGCGCAGGATCTGGCGGGTGAAGGTGCAGCCGAAGTGGCGGAGGAAGACCAGGGCGAGCAGGTGGGATTGCGAGGCTTCTTCGAGCGATTTTCCGTTGGAGAGCGAGTAGCTGGCCGCCGCCTCCGCGATGCTCAGCGGTTCCGAACGGCTCGGTGGCACTCCGGCGAAGGCGCGCAGGCTGGCCCACAGGATCATGGCGAAGGGAGGCCACCACATGAGGTCGTTCGCGATCAGGAGCCCGATCGAATTGAAGGGGATTTTCCCATCACCCATGGCGAAGCCGAATCCGACGCCCGCGAGCGTGAACTTGATGAGGCCGACCAGCACGGTCATCCAGTTGGCAATGGGATTCCGCGCGGCGAGTAAAATGAAAACTCCGAGAACGCCGGTGATGAGCGCGATCGCCTGCCAGAGCAGCGGGTGGTTCGGGCGCTCGATGCCATTCCAGTCGAACCAAAGATGCGGCCAGCAGATCGCCCACACGGCGAACAAGACATGATAGAATCCGGCAATCCTGAGGACGCCCCGCATCCATGACGGGGTGTCGCAGCGGCCATTTTTACAAACGAAAGGCATGGCCGATCCTAAACTTCATTTCTGGACGCGCAATCGGCGGTTTTACGCTCCTTTCAAGCCGCCGATGAAGTTCGCGAAGAAGCGGGTTCCGTCCGTCAGCGCTGAAATCTCGATGAATTCGTCCACCGTATGCGCCTGGTCGATGGAGCCGGGGCCGATGCAGATGCTTGGAATTCCGTTGCTGGAAAGGTGCGCGGCATCGGAAAACCACGGCGCACCCGCCAGGCCGCAGCGCGGGT
>JBIHZT010000027.1:0-13514 GCA_044240265.1 Luteolibacter sp.
CAGTTAATGTTCATCACGCCCGCGCCCGGGTTCAAGGTTCCCCGTGTCTGGGGCGTGCTGGACCGGCAGGACGGGGAGAGTACCAGGAAGCAGTAGGTCCCGGGGTTTCTATCCTCCCGCGCGGGGCGTGCGGAATTCCTTGCGATAACGCGACGGCGGCTTGCCATTGAGCTTCTGGAAAAAGCGGCTGAAGTAATATTCGTCGCTGAAGCGCAGTTTTTCGGCGATTTCCTTCATCTGCAGATTGGTGTTGATCAGGCATTCCAGCGCCCGCTGGTTGATTCGTCGCTTGATGTATTCCTTCGGGCTCATCCCGGTGCTGCGCTTGAATGCCATGGAAAACGCGTCCTGCGAGGTGCCGTAAACCGAGGCGAGCGAGGCGATGCGCAGGTCCGCTCCCAGATTCTGTTCGATATATTTGAAAATCTCGGTGAACTGCGTGTGGGTCTCCAAATGCCGCGCGATCACCTCGCCGATCTCCGGCACTGCGGAGGTCATCCAAAGCAGCATCTGTCCGCGCAGTTTCAACAGATCCGCGACGTTGAATTTCTTCCCGGTCTGCACCCACCCGCGCCAGTCCGCCGCTTCGAAACCGCCGATCAGCCGGGGTTCACGATCAGGCCAGTCGAGCAGGGGATCAACGCCCGGAAGCCACTCGCAGTTCAGTTTGAAAAACAGAATCTCGCACGCTTCGCCACAGCGCCTCTCCACCGGGGTGTTTCCCGGGAGGAACCACGCCTGACCGGGCAGCAGATCGTAAACCTTACGGTTGTGCACCACCTGCCGCTTGCCGGACAAGGCGATCTCGACGTGGTGGAGGAAGTCGCCCTGTTGTTTTCCATCGGAGCCCCACTCGGGTCCCACCCCGGCAAAGTACATTCCTACAAGATGGATCCGGAATTTCGCCGCCAGCCAGGATTCGCGCTCTCCGGCGCTGCTGGTCAGATTGCGCATGCTGGCATGTGCCCGGGCGTCAGTGGTGTCGATCAACTTCATGAAACTGGTTTGCAAAATCGCCGGTTGTTGAGAAAATGCAAGGGGATCCCATCCGGATTGGTTCCAGAGTCACGACGCTGGGGACGGCAAACAGAATTTTGAACGGTCAGGCGTGCTGTGGCGGCGGTCGCTGCCACGGGGGCGACCCCGTGTCTCGCTGGATCGAGTTGTGAAAGTCCAAAAAAATGCCGGATTATTCCATGGCGAATCGAGAGTTCCCATGCCATTTTTTCATCGTAGATATTTCCCTTCCATCCAGGCGGGGGAGTTTGAAAACCCAATTGAAAATCCCACCACTGGACCTGAAGGTCCCGTTTTCCTGTTATCCCCCAAATCAACCCCAAGAGAAATCCACCATCATGAAACCTGCCTCCAGAAACCGCTTCCTCGCCAGCCTTGCGCTCGCCTTCGCCTCATTCACCGTCGCCGTCTCGGCGGATACCGTCACCGTTCCTCTCAGCCCTGTTGCCGACGCCCGGATCTTCGATGCCGATTGGGGCCGGGATAACAACGATGGCGCTGGCGGAGACCTCGGCATTTATCAGAGTCGTGACCGCAGCCTGTTGCGCTTCGATTTCAGCCAACTCCCAGCCGGATCTTCCATCAGCGCGGCCAATCTCAACTTGACCGTCACCGGCACCTTCGGCGGCAACCCAAGCGGCGAGAGCATGAACGCCTACCGCCTGACACAGGCGTGGACCGAAGGTGGCGTGACCTGGAATAAATACGACGGCACCACCGCATGGGCCACCGCCGGTGGCGATTACAATGGCACCGTGCGTGCCAGTTCCACCGCCAATGCGGGAGTCGGACAGGCGGTCACCTGGGACGTGACCACCCTGGCACAGGATTGGGCGAACAATACCTCCCCGAACCAAGGTCTGATCATCATCAATAGCGGCACCACCAACGGGCTGCACTTCGCCGCAAAGGAAAACAGCAATGGGACCTACCGCCCCTATCTGGCCACCACCATCACCACACCCACCGCTCCGCCCAGCGGCACTTGGACCTGGAACGGCGGTGGCGGCGTCATCGGTCCTGTTGATGGTTCCGGAACTTGGACGGATGCCGGTAAATGGTGGAACGGAGCAGCAGTCGCCACTTGGGCTGATGGAAACGACGCGATCTTCGGCGCGGGGGGCGCAGCCGGCACCGTAACGGTTTCCGGCACCGTGGCTCCGAAAAGTCTGTGGTTCCAAGCCACCAGTTCCGGCAATTACAGTCTCACCGGCGGTACCATCGATCTCGGTGGTGCTTTCCGCATCGTCCAGACGAATGTCAACGCCTCCATCGTCTCGGCCCTGACCAACGGCGGCTTGATCAAGCAAGGTGGCGGCACGCTTTCCCTCACCAGCACCGGCATGAGCGGAGCCCCTGTGAACACCTTTACCGCCGGCACCGTGATCAGCGGAGGCACCATTGAAATTTACGGCCGCTCCGCTGATAACGGCGGCTACACCAGCCTCGGCACCGGCCCGGTCACCATCAACTCGGGTGCGACGCTTGTATCGGCCAGCGACTGGACCACCGGCAACGAATGGAATAGCGGCAACGTCGGAACCATCACCGTGAATGCAGGCGGCACCTGGACCATCAATGGCGCTGGAAACACCGTCCGCAACGGTCTTGTCCTGAATGGTGCCACCGTCAATGGCACAGGTGTCAGTGGCGACTGGGGTGGCATGTATCTCAGGAACACATCAGTGACTGCCGGTGGCGCGTCCACTTCCAGCATTTCGGTGGACACCGCCCTGAACACCACCACCGGCATCACGGTCGGTTCTGGCAGCCAGCTCAATTATAGCGGCACCATCCACAACCAAGTCGGTTCCACCGGCGGCATCACCAAAACCGGCGACGGCACCCTCAATCTCTCCGGCAACAACACCTACACCGGCACTACCGCCTCTCAGGGCGGGCTCATCGAAATCACCGGCGGCACTTCGAGCATCGGCGGCATGAGTATCGAAAATGGCAGTGTCACCTTTAGCGGGGGCACGACCACCCTTTCTGGCGGCATTACTTGCCCCAATCCGTATGTTACAGGAAACCTCGTTTTCAGCGGCAACAGCGTTGTCACGGTGGGCGGCGTGCTGAAGCTGGCCAACCTCGCCGCACCGACGATCACCATTCAGGATAACGCCGATGTCACGCTGCAAAGCGGCCTGCAGATCGGAGACTGGGGCAATGGCATCTACCTCAGCGGTGGGACGCTGCGCACCCCGTCGCTCGCCGCCTCCAGTATGAGTTGGGGCAATCCAACCCGCTGGTTGCACCTGGACGGCACCAGGATTATTGCCACCGCCAGCAGTGGGGACTTCATCACCATGCTCGGATTGGACTCCACCAACAATGTGGCCGTAGGCGAAACCAATGGTGCCATCTTCGATACCAACGGCAACACCGTCGGCATCAATGTCAACTTGGTGAATGAATCCGGCCAAAACGGCAAGCTCACCAAGCTCGGCAACGGAACGCTGACCCTGTCCGGTGTCAACACCTATAGCGGCGACACTATTGTCGAAGGCGGCAGTTTCGCTCTCGCATCCGGTGGCAGCACCCGCTTTTATCCGACGGACAACTTGACTTGCAATAAAGTCACCGGCATTGGCAATCCTGCCGTTTCCTTCGATGGCCAGTTCTTCATCGACTTGACCGGAGCTGACATCACCACCGGTAATACTTGGACCTTGGTCGATGCCGCCACCGTCAACGAAACCTACGGCGGAAACTTCAAAGTCAGCATCGCGGCTGGGGACCTCACCAACAACTCAGGCTCCTGGTCCCGCACCGACGGCGACAACACCTGGACCTTCAACCAGGCCACCGGCGTGCTCACGCTCGCTGTCGCCGCGGCGGATCCGTATGCAGCCTGGATCGATACCTATTACACCGGAGAAACCGATCCGTTGATTATTGGTGGGACGGCTGATCCCGACAACGACGGCATCGCCAACCTCGTCGAATACGTGCTGAAAGACGGCGATCCCTCCACATCCAGCACCGGCATCCTGCCGACCTTGAATGCCTCCGGAGCGAATTTCGTCTTCACGTTCTTCAGCCGGGCCGCCGCGACAGGTGTCACCCAGGTCTTCGGGTCCAGCACAACTCTCGGTGCCGGTTCTTGGACATCGCTCGCCATCCCCGGCGGCGCGGGAGTCGCAGTCACCCCGGACACGCCCACTCCTGGAATCGACCAAGTCATTATCACCGTGCCGAAGGCTGGCAACACCAAGCTCTTCGGCCGCCTGCAAGTCGTGAAATAATCGCAACCCCCGGCAGGGACGTCGTTCGGCGGCGTCCCTGCCTCTCCGTTTATCCATCAACTCTCCATCTGATCCAAAAACACCGTTCCCACCCGTTCCTCCAGAACCATGAAACAAAAATCCCACTCCGCATTCCGCAATCCATTCCTCAGCTCTCTCGCATTCGCTGTCACTGTGATGTCCCTCGCAGGCCATGCCCAAGCGGCCCCACTCACCTGGTCAGACACCGGGAACTACAGCGCGGGCTGGACCGCCTGGACCACCTGGACACCCGGATGGGATGGCAACACTACTGGCTACGTGAACGGCAGTGATGTGGTTTTCAATGGCGGCGGCGGTTCCAATGTGGCCGTGTGGGAAACCCAGCACTACAATGTCGGCAGCATGTCCTTTTCCGGAAAGGACTACTTCGTCGGAACGACCCCCGGCACTGGACTCACCGCATCGCTGACTCTGACAAACGGCAACATTGACGTGGCTTCCGGCACCACCACCACGTTCGTAAACAACGCCGGATCCGGGCAATTCGCGCTCCATGGCTCCGCCGGTATCACCAAGACCGGAGCGGGCGCCTTGGTTCTCAGCGCTCCGAGCGACATCACCGGCACGGTCACTGTGAGCGCTGGCAAGCTGCAGATCGGCAACGGAACCATGGATGGCTCCATCGCCACCACCAGCGGCATTGCCAACAGCGCGGCCGTCGAGTTCAAGGTGATCGGCAGCCAGTCCTACGCGGCAGGCATCAGCGGAACCGGCACGCTCACGAAGTCCGGGGCGGGTTCTTTGGAACTGGCGGGCACGAACACCTACAGCGGCACCACTTACATTTCGGGCGGCACGCTCAGCGCATCGGTTTATGCCGGCGCGGCACGCCACTATGATGCCTCCACCCTCGGTCTGGCTAATGGCGCCGACATCACCACCTGGACCGATCTCAGTGGCAATGGAGCGAACGCCACGGTCCCTGGCGGCAATGACAATCCAACCTACATCGCCAATGCCGGCACCGGCACCGGATTGGGAGCCGTTAGTTTCCTCGGCAACACCGGTGCCACTGACAGCCAGGCCCTCACGTTCTCCCGCGACACCAATGTCAGGTCCGTGTTCTCCATCTTCAAAGGCAGCAGTTTCCTCCTGACTGATACGCAGGGCCAGTATGACTTGCACCGTGCTTCAGACACGAATCCCGCAGACCCGTTGATTAGCAATTACGGCCAAGTCGACTATCTCGGCGCTGTTTATGTGAATGGCACGGCGGTGAATCCGACGGTGGATGCCATGCCTACTGCCAGCAACAACGGCTACAACCTGGTGGAAATCATCACCAATGGCACTCCCATGCAATTGGACAGTTTCAACAAAGACCGCACCTACCACTCGGGCGATCAGTCCCACGCGGAAACCATTCTGTTCGACACCGCGGTCAGCGAAACACAGCGCCAGCAGATCGAAGCCTATCTCAACAAAAAGTGGTTTGGCACCGGATCTGGTATTGGCAACCTGATGTCCACCACTTCCGACATCGTGCTTTCAAGTGGTGGCAAGCTCGACCTTAGCGGGCAAAACTATCAGACTCTCAAGTCTCTGAGTGCCGCTGACAACAGTGGAACGCAGGTCGTCATCGGAGCCGTGGCCCTCACCGTCGGCGATGCCGCCAGCACTACCTTTGATGGCGTGATTACCGGCTCCGGCGGCAGCCTGACGAAGGTTGGCGAAGGCACGCTGACGCTTTCCGGAGCGAACACCTACAGCGGCAGCACCACGGTCAGCGCGGGCACGTTGAATTTTTCCGGCACCAACACGATTGGAACGGTGAACGCCAACGGCGGCAGCACGATTTTCTCGGGCGGCAATACCACGATCAATGGCAATCTCAACTTGAACGTGGAAGGGGCCTCCGGGCTTTCCTTTACGGGCGGAGTGGTTACCATGAACCAGTTGAATTTTGCCGTCACGGGCAATCCCGGCGAAGCGTTCACGATTTCCGGCACGGCCGAGGTGCACGTCAATGGCGGGGTGACAAGCCAGAGCTGGCGTGGCTCCAGCGGGATGTTCCTGAATGGCGGCACCCTCCTCACCCCGTGGATTGCCAGCAACAGCAGCACCACCCCTTGGCTCAATGATCGTGCCTACATTCACTTCAACGGCACCAAGATCGTAGCTACCCAGGATGAGGGCAATTTCATCCGGCTGGCAGGCGGTGCCAATTACGGCAGTGAAAACTTCGCCAAGCTGGACGCCACTACCACATTCGACACGGCCGGACACAACGTCGGCATCGGCGTCGAACTCAGAGGTGCCGGCGGCTTGACCAAAGACGGCGGTGGTGCGCTGACCCTCAATGGCGTCAGCACCTACACCGGTGCGACCACCGTCTCTGCAGGAACCTTGCTGGTCAATGGAGAGCTCGGCAACACCGCCGTCACCGTCGGTTCTTCCGGCACGATCGGCGGCAGCGGCTCGATTGCCGGAAGCCTGAACTTCGACGCCGGTGCGAACTTCACTGTCAACTTGGCGGATCCGCTCTTCATCACCGGCGCGGTCACCTTTGACGGCTTCGATTTCACCGACATTGTCGGCTGGAACTACGCGTCGGCGGCAAACGGCATCTACACCCTGTTGGCAGGGAGCGGTATCAATCTCACCAACGTCGCTCACGTCGGGTCTGGCAATGCCTTGGACCTTGGCGATGGCAGGTCGGCCTACTTCCAAAGCGGCAGCCTGCAAGTCGTCGTCATCCCCGAGCCTCGCGCCGCCCTCATCGGCGGTCTCGGCCTGCTCGCCCTCCTGCGCCGCCGGCGCTAAATGGGGTGGCAATCGTGGCGCATGCCATCAGCGCCGGTCACGGCGTTCGATTGAAATTTTGCCCTGCAAGGGGTGATGCAAGGGTGGGTTCTGGTTATGGGTTTCCAGAACCCACCTTTTTTCACAAGCGGAGGAGCACCTCCTCATTGACGCAGTCTCTGATGGGGGAGGGGCATTAGAGGTTGAATCGCCGACACAACACTGCTTCTTTAATCGCGGGGAAAGTCCATGCAATCCAAGGATAAGTCCATTGTGGCGAGCATGGGGCCGCTCCATATTCCCCAGGCTACTTTGGCATTGCCGTTCATCGGTTCCGGGAGCTGGGTTCGTGAAAAACTTCCGGGCCAACCCACGGATTTCAAACCCATATCGCTGGAATCCAACTTGCCAGGCCATCGCCTGAAATAAACACCCGACCTGGAAAATCCACCCTGATCCTGATGAAGTCTCTTCTCCTCACCTTCGCCACCGTCACCATCCCGCAAACCACCGCCAGGTTCGCACGCCTACGGGTGACCGTTACTCCGTAAACCCATCATGTCCGCCCTGCGTTTCTACTATCTTCTGATCGGCCTGTGGATCGCCCAGCCCGTCCTGGCCGCGGGCATCCAATGGGATGCACCGCAAAACATCTCCGGTGCCGCCGATGTGAGCAAGGAGGGATTTTACTACGGTGCCTGGTCGCCAGCGAACCCTTCCATTCCGATGGGAACCGTCAACGGTGTGCAGCTGCGTGGCGACGACTTGGAAATTTCTTCCACTGGCTTCGCGGGCGCCGCTGCCGCTTTTGGCACCCACACCACGAGCGATGCCACCTACAACAACCTGCTGCAATACGGAACCTGGTCGAATGGCACCAGCGCCAGCATCACCCTCAACGGCACCGGCCGCCGCCCGCTCACTCCGGGGCGGCAGTATCTCATTCAGCTATGGGTGAGCGATGCCCGCGCCGAAATCAATGGACGCACGGAGACCGTCGGCAGCTCTGCCACGCTCTCGTTCAAAACCGGCTCCGGCATGGGCCAATACGTCATCGGCCGTTTCACCGCCGACGCCGTTTCGCAAACAATCACCCTGAGCGCCAACCAAAGCGCCCAGGTGAATCTGGTCCAAGTGCGCGATATCACGGCGCTGGAATCCCTGACCCGTTTTGAACGCTGGAAAACCCTCAAATACGGCATCTTCAGTCATTACACCTATGCCATGACGGGCGACGCCAATACCTCCGCGCAACGATTCAACGCCGAAGCTTACGCGAATGACGTGGTGCAGTCCGGAGCGCAGTATGTCGTGTGGACCGCCTGGCACAGCAACACCATCCCGATGTTTCCCAGCAAGACGATGGAGAAATACGGCTTCGGCGGCCGGTATTCGGAGCGCGACACCGTCAGCGACATGATCGACGCCCTCCGCGCCAAGGGCATCCGCGTCTTTCTCTACGTGCACCCATACCAGCCGCTCATTTACGAAACCACCGGGCATAACAACTTCATCAACGAGTTGTTCGCCGAGGTGATGGACCGCTACGGCCCGCGCATCGACGGCTTGTGGATCGATGAAAACCAGATCAATGGCGATCAGGACAGCCTCGTGGACTACAAGCGCCTGATGGAAACCATCAAGAGCCGCAACCCCGACATGATCACCATGAACAATGGCGGGCAGCTCTACACCACCGACATGGGCGGCCCCGAGGTGGTCAATTCATGGAATTTCGGCTGGTCGGAGTGCATGTATAACTATGTAAACCCCGGTAATGGCCCTGGTGTCGAGGACATGTTGCGCACCACGGTATTGATGGCGGCGTCCAACTTCGAGGGCGGCGGCGTCCACTGGAGCGTGGACGGTGTGCTGGACGGCGGATTGGTGGAAACCGCCCGCCTGTTTCAGCTCGGCCAATACATCGCGCCGATCCGCGCCTCGATCTGCGAAACGAAACCGAGCGCCAGTTTCCCGCCGCCCTACAAGGATGGCCGCACGATTTCCTATAACTCCGTCGATTGGGTGGCCACCGAGGCGCTGGACGATTCCAAGGTTTACATCCACGTGCTCAAGTCACCCGCGGGCACTGTGCTCAGCCTGCCGAGTCCGGCCGACGGCAAGATCTTCAGCACCGCGAAGCTCCTGGCTAACGGGAATCCCGTGGGCTTGGTGCAGAACCTCTATGACGGCGTCCAGCTCACGCTCCAAGGCGCTGATGCCTGGGACGCGCTCGATACGGTGATCGAACTTACGGTCGCCAGCAAGGGCGGGGTGGGGCACGTCAACGACACTAGCAAGGACATGGCCTACACGGGCGGCTCCTGGATTTACCAAACGGCGCGCGGCAACGGCGAGTTCGCCAACGACGCCCACCTTGCCACTGCCGACGGCGATTCATTCACCTTCTCGTTCAATGGCACCGATGTGGACTACATCGCCACCCGTGGCGCCGACCGCGGCCAGGTGGAGATCCATATCGACAACGTCCTGCAAACCACGGTGGATCTATCAATCGGCACTGCGGGTAGCCGCCAGGTCGCCTTCAGCAAGTCGGGACTCGCCCGCGGCAACCACACGCTCAAGGCGATCAAACGCAGCGGCACCTATATGGAAGCGGATTGTTTCAAGGTGTCGGACCTGATCAACGACAGCGACGCGGCGATGAACGGTGCGTTTCTGGCAACCACGGACTACGGCTACGGCGCGGCCGCTTTTAGTGGTCCCAGCAACTTGTGGCAGCCCGGTAATGGCGGATGGATCACCCCGGCGACCCCCGGCGACTATTTCGAGTTCACGTTCCAAGGGACCGCCGCGGACTGCTATCTTTCCTCCTCTTATGGCAGCGGCGCGTTTGTGATGTATCTGGACGGGATCGAACAGACCACGGTGGCGGTGGGCGGCCCGACAACTTATACGGTGAGCGGGCTGACCAACGGCACGCATACCATCAAGGGCGTCACGGCCATCACCAATGGCAATGGGTTCATCGCCCAAGTGAATGGGTTCAGGGTCACGCGGCCCGACATCTGGACCGCGGCTTCCGGCCGCGGCTATGGCGAGATCGGCGATGACGTCCACTATACCGATGTGAACCCCGGCCGGTTCAGCTGGAACTTCGACGGCTCGGGCGTGGAAGTGATCACCACGCGCGACAGCGATGCGCGCATGGCATGGTTCGGGGTTTCCGGCATGGGATACGCCATCGGGGCGCGGCGGCAGAATTTCTCGCTGGCCCGGCAGACCGGCACCAGTGTGTTCAGTCTGCCCAACCTCGTTCCGGGCAGTTACAACCTTGGCGTAACCCACGGTGCCAATACCAGCGGACTGAACTTCTCCTTCGCGCGCTTGGCGATCGATGCCGTGCGGGTCTATAAAGGACAGGCCCTCGCGGCACCCGCCTTGCAGTGGGGGGCGACAGGCGCGGGCGGCACCGGGACATGGGATTCCAACATTACGGCCAACTGGTTTGACGGCACGTCCGCTATTAAATGGCCCGCCGCCGGCGTTGCAAATTTCGCGACCTTCGGCGGCACCGCCGGGACGGTCACGCTTTCCGGCACGGTCAACGCCAGCGTTCTCCAGTTCCTCACCACCGGCTACACGCTGCAAAGCGGAACGCTTGCCCTCAATGGCACCGCGCCGACCCTCACCACGGCTTCCGGCGTGAGCGCCACCATCGACTCGACCGTCGCCGGTTCCGCCGGGCTGATCAAAAACGGCGCGGGCGCGCTGACCTTGTCTGCGGCTAACACTTTCACCGGCACCACCACCGTCAACCTCGGCACGCTGACCCTGCAAAACTCCTGGCAGGCTCCGGCCTTCCACATCGAAGGCGGAGCGGTGCTCGATCTGAACGTCGCCAGTGGCACGCGCGACGCGGGCAGCACCACGTTCACCGGACGCGGCAGCCTGTGCAAGACCGGCACGGGAGAACTCCGCTGGGGTGCCGGCACCGCCACATTCAACTTGGGCAGCGACGGCTTGATCGATGTGCAGGGCGGCACCTTTGTCGGCGGCAGTAATGCCAATGATAACTGGACCACCAACCTCTCTGACTTACACGTCGCTTCCGTCGCGATCTTCAGCGGCGTGGAGGCCAACGTGCGCGTGGACGCGCTTTCCGGCGCGGGCACGATCAAATCCGGTTATGGCGGCGTCGGATATGCGAACTTCACCTTCGGCGTGGACAACGGCGGCGGCACCTTCTCCGGCGTGCTGGCTAATGACGCAACGACCGGGAATTTCACCAAGGCCGGCAGCGGCAACCAGATCCTGAGCGGCACGAACACCTACACCGGCACGACCACCGTCAGCGGCGGCGCGCTGCTGGTCAACGGCAGCCTCTCCGCCTCATCTGCTGTCACGGTCGCCAATAACGCAACGCTCGGCGGCACCGGCAACGTCGGCGGCGCGGTCACCGTGCAAAGCGGCGGCTCGTTGGCTCCCGGCGAAAATGGCACCGGCACGCTCACCGTCGGTTCGGTCACTGGTTCCGGTCGCCAGGCCATCCAGATCGACGGCAGCTCGGCGGACCGCCTCAATGTCACGGGAAATCTGGACATCACCCAGTGCACTCTCGACCTAAACGTTCTTTCCGGCGGTCTGACGCAACTGCAATACATCATCGCCACCTACGGCAGTCTCACCGGCAGCCAGTTTTCCGCCGTGACCGGGATGCCCTCCGGATACCAGCTCAGCTTCGACACCGCCAACAAGCGGATCCTGCTGATCGGCCAGTTGTCCCAGGCCCCGCGCAACCTCAGCGTTGCCGGTGGCGTTGGACGCGTGCTGCTAGGCTGGCAACCGACGGTCGGCGCCAGCGAAACGATCTATCAGATCGAGCGCGCCACCACCAGCGGCGGGCCTTACACCGTGCTCACCTCCACCGTCACGGGCAATTCATTTACCGACACCACCGTGGCCGATGGCACGACCTATTATTACCTGGTCCGTGTTTCCGCCGGTGGCTCGGTCGGCCCGGTTTCCAATGAAGCATCCGCCGCCACCGCCGCAACCGGAACGCTGCCGACAGGATGGCTGGGGGCAAACGTGGGCACCGCCGCGGGCTCGCCCACCACGACCTTCAGCGCCGGGGAATTCACCGTCAATGGCGCGGGGGCACGGATCACCTCCAATGTAACCACCGATTCGTTTCGCTTCGTCTATCTGCCGGTGGTTGGCGACTGCACCATCACGGCCCGGGTGCTGGCCATCGGCAGCTCAAATACCAATGCCAAGGCCGGCGTGATGATCCGTGAAACCCTGGCCAACAATGCCCGCCACGCATCAACCGTCATCACTCCGAATGCCACCCGTGCTTTCATTTGGCGGACCAACACCAATGGCAACTCGACGGCCACTTCGGAAGCAAATGCCGTTAGCCAGCCCTGGCTGCGCGTGGTCCGTAGCGGTGCGTCGTTTTCCTCATTCCATTCGTCGGACGGAGTGAACTGGTCGCCGATCGGCGCGACCCGCACGATTTCGATGGCCACCACCGCCACCTACTATGTGGGCTTGGCCGTTTGTTCCGGCAGCACGACCACGCTCTCAAACGCGCGCTTCAGCAACGTTACCATCACCGGCGGCCGTCCGGCAAACCTTGCGGCCAGCGTGTCGCTCAACCAAGTGAACCTGACATGGACCTCCGTCACCGGTGCCGGCAGCTACAACATCAAGCGCGCCTCCACCAGCGGCGGTCCCTACACCACCATTGGTAATTCGACGACCGCCAGTTATACGGACAATTTAACGGGCAATGGCGCGTCCTATTATTATGTCGTTTCCGCAGTGGCCGACATCACGGCTGAGTCCACAAACTCCGACGAGGTCATCGCCCAGCCGATTGGGGCAATTCCCGTCATCGCACAGGGCTTGACCGCCACCGGCGGGGAAAACCGGATCTCGCTCGGCTGGTCGGCCTCGGCCAATGCCACCAGTTATCTCGTCAGGCGCACCACTGAGGCTGGAGGACCATTTGCAACCATCGCCACCACGGCTGCCACCAGTTATGACGACATCACTACCGTGAACGGGGTGCCCTATCACTACGTGATTGTCGCCGCCAACGCGGGCGGCCAAAGCGCTCCTTCCGCGTCCGCCTCCGCCATTTCCACCGGCGGCGACACCTGGATCGCCACAGTGGACGGGCCGTGGAATGAACCCACCAACTGGCAGTCCGGTCGCACGGCCTTTGGGGCGGATGCCACCGCCACTTTCAATCCGGCCTCAGCCGTCACGGTCACCCAGAACGTGCCCGGTCTCACACTCGGCGGACTCGCGTTTACCACCGCTCATTCCACGCTTGCCGGCAATCCGCTCACGCTGGACGTCGCCTCGGGCACGCCCGACGTCAACGTCGCCACCGGAGTGGTGGCCACGCTCGCCACTGACCTCAACGGCACCGACGGATTGTCCAAGACCGGCCCCGGGCAACTGACGATCTCCGGCGCTTGGAACTACTCC
>JBIHZT010000438.1:0-3975 GCA_044240265.1 Luteolibacter sp.
TCGAAGGCCAGTGGCTGCCCGCCAGCCTGAACGTCCGCGAGGCGGATCCGGTGTGTGAGTTCGACCTCGTCCAGACACCGCGCGATGCCAAGGTCTCGCGGGTGCTCACGAACTCCTTCGGCTTCGGCGGGGCGAATGCGACGCTCATTTTCGGCAAGGAGGGCATCGCGTGAGAACGCTTGTTTCAATCACGGGTTCCGGCGCGGTTTCTCCTGCCGGCTGGGGCATTGAAGCGCTGATGAGAGCCTTGCATTCGAAGCAGAAAATCCAACCGACCCTGCAGGAGAGACAGTCGTCTGAAACAACCGTTCACACCCCAGTCCTGCGCGTCCCGGCAGAAGGCGCGACCACTCCGAAGTTCGCCCGTCTCCGGCGGGCCAGCCCGATTTCCAAGTTCGCCGCCGCCGCTGTGGTCGAGGCGCTGGGCGAGACCCGGCTGGCGGAAATCTCGGCCGGTCAGCGTCGCGTGGGCGTGATTTTCACCCTCATCAACGGCTGTGTGAACTACTCGAACCGATTCTTCACCGAGGCCCTCGCCGATCCCGCGCTTGCCAGCCCCATCCTGTTTCCGGAAACCGTTTTCAACGCCCCGTCCAGCCACCTTTCCGCGCTCATCGGCAGCGCCGCCCCGAACGACACGCTCATCGGCGACAGCACCGGATTTTTCAGCGGCATCGACCTGGCCGTCGAGTGGATCGAGCGCGGCGACGTGGACGGCTGCCTGGTGGTCGCCGCCGAGGAAATCGACTGGCTTAGTGCCGAGGGCCTGCGCTTTTACTCGCGCGACTATCTGCCGTCGGAAGGTGCCGCCGCCGTATTTCTGGAGGCTGCGGACGGCCCCGCGCGACTGCTGCGCCTGCCGGATCCGGTCTCTCTCGCCGCTCATGGCCGCCTGCAAGCCGCCCGCCTCATTCGCGAACAACTGGCCCCGCACGACGACGAACACACCCTCCTCATCGACGGCCGGGCCGGCATCGCCCGCTATGACCGCCCTGAGACCGCCGCTTGGGCGGATTGGCGCGGACCGCGCTGGTCGCCGCGCCGCATCTTGGGCGAAGGCATGGGCGTCTCCGCCGCACTTCAGACGGTGGCCGCCGTGGCGGCGCTGACGGACGGTCGCTTCCAACAAGCCGCCGTCACTGCGGTGGGTGGCAACCAGCACGCCGCCGGTCTGTTACTTGGCCGGTCCTAACGCCCCGACGGATTCGACGACATGTTTTTGAACGTGCCGCTCTCGCAAGCCCGCACGAATGCCTCCGCGTAGCTCTTCAGCTTGTCCCAGCACTGGCGGATCGCCACCGCCTCGTCCTTGCAGACGGATTGGTCGTCGGCCGCGTTGGAAATCTCGTTCAGCAAGTCCGAGAACTGGCCGATGATTTCCTGGGTCGCGGGCAGCACGTGGTCGACCTGATGACCACTGACATCCGGGTCTTTCACAAAATGCCCGCCCTGCTGGCGGCAAAGCCACTCGACGATCCCGTTATCCCCACTCAGGTCGATGATTTGTAGCAGGCGGTCCAGCGGGTTATAACTGCCGGATCCGGTTTCACTGGGCTTCTCCGCCCATTTATAAACCAGGGAAAGCGACACTCCCAGTTCGGCGGCGACCGCCTTGGGGGTGGTTTTTCGCAGCGCCCGCCTCAATACTTCATGACTCTCCATGACCGGAACCTGAACGGATCTCACCGGTTTGAAAAGCCCGCAAATTGACCGCTTCGTCCGGACTATTCCCAACGGCGCGAGTCACACTCGTAAGACCTCACACTCGTAAGACCTCACACTCGTAAGACCTCACACGGCGGAGGACACCAACGGGCAGGGAATCGCGACCACCTGCATCCCCGCGCGCTGCGCGGCGAGAATCCCGGCGGGGGCGTCTTCCAGCGCCAGGCACTTCACGGGGTCCACACCTAGCAACTTCGCGGCCTTGAGGAAAATATCAGGCGCCGGTTTGCCATCGGCAACGTCGTCCGCCGTCACCACTTCATCGAACCAGTCGGACACGCCGACAATTTTGAGTGTCTTCTCAATCACCATCCGGGAGCCGCCGGTGGCGATCGCCATCGGCATCTTGCCGCGGAGTCCTTCCGCGAAGGCCGCGACCTCCTCGATGAGGGTGACCATGTTAAGGCGCTTGAGGAAGGCCTCGCGTTTCGCCATCGCCACCTTCACCGGATCGAGCTTGAGATTATATTCGTCATTGAGCTCCACCACGATGTCCATCGTCGGCCGGCCGCCCATCGCGAAAAACACATCTTCCTTGAAAATGCCACCGGCCCCATAGAGCGCCAGCGCCTCGCACCAAGCGTCGAAGTGGGCCGGCATCGAGTCAACGAGCGTGCCGTCACAATCAAAAATCACCGCGTCAAAACCAGAGGAGGGAAACGAAAAGGGACCGATGCTTGCCATGTCGCCGCAGGGCTTAGGCTCAGCACCGGGGCTTGGCAAGACCCGTGATTGATAAACTTTCTTGAACGACCGGATCGTGTCGAAATCGTCACGCTCTCACAGTTTCACGCTCTGGTCGGTGTAAACTCCGGCTGTCACTGTTTTCGTTTCCGCACTGGAATTCTCGAAGCTAACATCGCCACGGACAATCACCCCCGGCGCGAACTTTACCGGACCGCTCACTTTCAATGAATTACAATCGATCAGGCTCGGCACACCCAGCGCCTCGATCTGGTCCACCAGCTTGTATTCGTCCGAGAGGGAAATCACCGGTGGCACGCCATTCCGAGAGGCGGCGAGGCGCACCTGGCCGTTTTCCAGCACCTCGTAGGCGTCGGACCGCAGCGCGAGCAAATCGCCGGTCGTCTTCACCGGGGCGAAGCGGCTGCGCGGCACGTCGATGGCCGCCGCGCCTTCGAAGCACTCGATGGCCGCGCCCATGGCGATTTCCAACTGCACCACCGGCGTCGATTTCTTGTCGCGCGGATCCACCGTCTTGTTGTTGCGGATCATCGGCAGCGGCAGCACGCCGGAGTCGGCGGCGAGCTGCTGCTTGAGCAGATCGAGACGCAGCCACAAGCTGTTGGTGTTGAAATACTGGTGACGGTCGATGTCCTGGAACGCTGCGGCATCCTCGTCCGGAGTTTGCGCCACTTCGCGCAGCAGCAGGCGGCCGTCGGATTCCCGCATCGCGAGGTGGCCGCCCTTGCGGTCCGCCGCCGTGCGCCGGGTGACTTCCATCAGGAACGGCGCGCCGGACTTGGCAAAATAACTGAGAATCGTCGGGTCCAGGATCGCGCCGAGGTTGTCGGAATTCGACACAAACGCATATTTCACGCCCTCCGCCAGCAAGCGGTCCAGCCAACCACTGCCGACCAGCGCGGGATAAAGGTCGCCATGTCCCGGCGGGCACCATTCCAGATCCGGGTCCGCCGACCATGACACCGGCTCCAACGTGGCGGCGTCGATTTTCGGAATCTGGTTCTGCATCAGCTCCACTTCCGCGGCGTCCGCCAACCCTTCCGCCCGGTATTTTTCCAAATGCGCCAGCGTGTCCTCGCTGGTGCTGAAGCTGTTCATCAAGAGCAGGCGCACGTTCGCGCCGCTCGATTTCCGCAAATCCAGGATTTGGCGGACCATCAGGTCGAGGAAGTTCACGCCGTCGCGCACGGCGAGCAGGCTTTTCGGCCCCTGCAAACCCATGCCGGTGCCGAGCCCGCCGTTCAGCTTGATCACCACCGCCTGCGAAAGCAGCGCCGGATCCGCCGCGCCGAACTGGGCGATCGACTCGAACGAAGGCAGCCCCACCGCCGGTGAAATCGTCTCTTCCGGGATCATTCCGGTCTCATTGCGCAGCAGCGCCTCATAATTCCGGCGAAAGGCACGGATGGCGGCGTCTCCCATCCCGGCGGCGGTCATCTTGGTCTCGAAAGCGGTGAAATTTCCCATAAGTGTGAATCGGTTCGTTGCGAATTTGATCCGCCGCCCGCCACCGGTCACGCGGAAAATACAGTCATTTCCAGCCGC
>JBIHZT010000439.1:0-3972 GCA_044240265.1 Luteolibacter sp.
GATTTTTTCCGAGCGGTCGCCGGAGCCGATGAGCGAGCGGCGGTGGCTGGAATAGGCTTCCTGCTGGTCGCGGAGTTTCTGTTCGTAGAGCTTGGAACGCAGGATTTGCAGCGCCATTTCCTTGTTTTTGATCTGCGAGCGGCCGTCTTCGCAGCGCACATAAAGACCAGTCGGTAGGTGGAAAATCTGCACGGCGGACTCGGTGCGGTTGACGTGCTGGCCACCCGCTCCACCGGCACGGCAGACTTCGATGCGGAGGTCCTCGGGCTTAAGCTCGACATCGACTTCCTCGGCCTCCGGCAGCACGGCGACCGTAACGGTCGAGGTGTGAACCCGCCCCTGGGTCTCGGTGGCGGGCACCCGCTGCACGCGGTGGACGCCGGATTCGTATTTCAAATAACGGAAAACCTCCTGTCCGGTGACTTTGAGAATCACCTCCTTGAAACCACCGACTTCCGACGGGCTGCTTTCCAGATGCTCGCATTTCCACCCGCGGAGGTCGGAGTAGCGTTGATACATGCGCATCAGTTCGGCGGCGAAGAGCGATGCCTCGTCACCACCGGCCCCGGCACGAATTTCGATGAGCGCGTCGCGGTCTTCGTTGGGATCGGCCGGGAGCAGGGCATATTGAAGCTCGGTGCCGAGGGTGGCGATTTCCGTCTCCAGCGAGGGGATTTCTTCCAGTGCCATCGCGGAGAACTCCGGGTCGTCGGATTTCGCGAGTTCCTGATTGTCAGCGAGATGGCGCTTGGCAGCTTCGAGCTTTTCCCAGAGGGCCAGGGTGTTTTTGAGCTTGCCGTGCTCGCGAAGGATTTCCGTGGCGCGCTTGGGATCAGAGAAAAGATCCGGATCGCCCACGGCCTCCTCCAGTTCCGAGAACCGGTCGCGGCGTTTTGATATGAGAGACGAATAATCCATGAAAGGGCAGGGCGGGGGACTGGATAAGTGGGATTTCCCGCAAGGGGGAGAAAAAACGAACGGCACATCCGTCGTCACCCGTGCCAAGAATCCGTGTCGGTGATCAAGGGGTGCCGCTCTTGATGAAGTCGACGATATCCGTGCGGGATTTCACCAGATCGGGAGGATTGAGGTAGAACATGTGACCACCGTCGTAGAAGGTGGTTGAGATATTTTTCCGCACATTTTCAGGTAGGTTGAGCATGTGCCGGACCGAGTAGGCGACTCCTTCCGGTGGCGTTGCCAGGTCGGTGTGGCCGCCCATCACCAACACTCGCAGCCGCGGATTGTCCCGCATGGCTGTGGCGAGACGATCACTGACGTTGACGACTTCATTGGACGCATCCCACCGCCACGGTTGGACTTTGCCGGTGAGAATTTCATACGGTTGGTCTTCCTTGTAGGAGAGTTCTCGCCCGAGGTAATCGAGCATCGCTGTGGAAAACGCGCCAAACGCGAGTGAATATGACGGATCATACCCCGGAGACTGCGCCGCCTTGTCGGTGGCGTCCCACGCCACCCGCCCGTCGAAGCGGCCGATTACTTTGCCCTCCTTCCGCAGCAATTCACTGCGGAAAAACGTGGAATCCAGCCGCAGGTCGCGGGCCAGCCAGGTGGCGGCATCGATCCCGGTGAACTTCGCCAGTTGCCCGGCGGTTTTTTCCCGCGCCCCCTGATCGAGACTATTTCCCTTGAGCAAGGCAGCCGCATAGTCGCCGAACGCGAACTCCGTGCATTCCTTGACCAGACGATCCCGGTCTCCCTCGATTTTTCCATGGAAGTGGGCGACTCCGGTCAGCACCGGCAGGAAAACCTGATAGGCCAGATCGTTGCCCTGCGCCGGTTGCAGCGTCGAAAAATCCAGCAGCGATGACAGTAGCACCACGCCGTTGAGACTCATCCCGTAGCGTGACTGCAAATGGCTGGCCAACCCCGCCGCGCGGATCCCGCCATAGGATTCGCCGAGAATGAATTTGGGCGAAGCCCAGCGGTCATGCTCGGTGATCCAGCGGCGGATGAAATCACCGACCGAGGCGATGTCGTCATCAAGCCCGTGGAAATCCGCTGGTTTCACGTCCTTTTCCGCACGGCTGTATCCGGTGGAAACCGGGTCCACAAACACCAGATCGCACACGTCCAGAATACTCAGCGGATTGTCAGTCACGCGAACGGGCGGGAAGGGGGGCTCCGTGCCATCGCCCGGCAGCTTGATGATTTTCGGACCAAGCACCCCGATGTGCAGCCAGACGGCCGAGGATCCCGGTCCACCATTGAAGGCGAACATCACCGGGCGCGTGGTCGCATCCTTGATGTCCGTCCGCTCGTAGCTCACGGAGAAAATTCCTGCCCGCGGTTTACCCTCGTCGTCCTTGAGTTGTATTTTCCCGGTGGTGACCTTGTATGGAACTTTTTTACCGTCAATGGTCACCGAAAATTCCCGGGTGACTGGATCGACCGGTTTGGCGACCGGCGCCTCCTTGTCCTTGGGCGGGGTTTCAGCAGACTTCTCCACATCCGGCGCAGCGGAGGCAATCATTTGCAGGCAGATGAAAACAGGAGCGATAAAACGGCGCATAAGCGGGATCTTAAGGAGGATTGGAGCTTTGTCCATGGCTCACCGGATCCAGTCCGGACGAGCGAGGTGGACGCGTGGCAGGGGAACATCGTCGCCGCGAACCCTCATTGCCTTGGAAAATCCGGACTTCACACGCCGTGCATCGCTTCGATTTCCGCTTTCACCATTTTCACCAATTCTGGAGGCCCCAGCACCTTGGCCTGGCTCCCGAAACTCAGCACCCATCGCAAAACCTCCTCCAAGCGCCCGATTTCAAAGCGGACCTCAACCCGCGTGCCCTTCGCATTCAGCGTGAAAACCTCCTGCGTGGGATGCCAGCGCCGCTCTTGGGCCAGCCGGGCAGCGTAGTTTTTCAACTCCACCCGTACCATCTGCCGCGAGTAGTCTCCGGCCACGCTCCAGATGCCAAACGATTGTTTTAGGTGATCGTTTCCAGCAAAATTTGGAGGTCGCTCGAACTTCTTGCTCGTCACCTTGAGACGGCTGATTCTGGGAAGGGCGAATGTGCGTAGTGCATCACGCTCTTGATCTTGTGCAATCAAATACCAACCGCCATCGACCTCGCCGAGATGCAGTGGTTGGACTCGCCGGAGTTCGGATGAATCCGCTCCTAGTTTTCGATAATAAAAGGTTGTAACAAGTTGATTTAAAACGGATTCAGCAAGCTGACCAAAGAGTTTAACATCGCGTGGACGCTGTTCGATCGACTTGCGGGAGAACGCCTCGTCCAAGTCGCACCAGGAGAACTGGATTTGCCCAAGCATGCCGCGGGTCAGCTTGGCGAAAGCCTTTTGCATGACCTCGGCAAGTGGTGTCCCGCGCACGGACTCCAGCGCGGTTCTGGCGAGAAAAAGGCCGGCGAGTTCTTCCGCAGTCGTCTGGAAGACCGGAAAATCCGAGACGTCGGAATCGTAGTAAAAACCGTGCAGCGAGTCGGCATACTTGACCGGAAGGTTGAGTTCATCGCGCATGAAGGTGATGTCACGCTGGATGGTTTTCCGCTGGACACTAAGTTCCTTGGCGAGCTGCGAACAGTTCGGGTAGCGACCACTGCGGATCGCTGCGTGGATTTCATAAATCCGGAAAATCGGGCGTCTGGTTTTTCCGATCCGGCCGGTGTCATCCGCCATCAGCTCGGCCACGTCTTTCTGAAGTTGATTCATCGGCGGCGATCAAACGGGCAATCAAGCGAGGAATCCAGCTTGGAACATCCGATGGAGCTAGAATTCTCACTTGTGACAATAAATGTAATGCGGAATTTGAAACCTTGACTTTCCAGTGATGAGCCAATCGCGTCGGTTCACTTCCCGTTCAGAGCCGCGATTGCGGCCGCGTCCACGACGAAAGTTCCCGTGCCGAATGGCTTCACCTGCGCGCCGGCGGCGATTTGATACTCGAACGCCTTGACCGGCTTGACGCCCTCCGTTTCGGACATCAGG
>JBIHZT010000028.1:0-13492 GCA_044240265.1 Luteolibacter sp.
GGACGCCGTCCTGAAATCCGACGCCGCCCGCGCCCGCGCCCGCCTTGCCATCCGCGAAACCAGCTGCTGCCCCGGCCCCAAATCCCTCAAATCATGAATCTCTCCGAACTTAAATCCCTGCTCACCGAGCACGCCGACCGCTTCTTCCGCATCGCCCTGCCCGACGGTGGCGCGGTGCCGGTTTCCTTCCACGTCACCGAAGTCGGCCACGTCCGGAAAACCTTCCTCGACTGCGGCGGCACGCTGCGGGAAACCACCACCTGCCAGCTCCAGATCTGGGTCGGCGAGGACTACGACCACCGCATCGAGACCGGGAAAATGGCGTCAATCCTCGACAAGGCGAAATCGTTGCTTCCCGACGACTCCATCCCCGTGGAAATCGAATACGAGGACCGCGTGATCTCCCAATACACCATCACCGGCCACGAACTAACCAACGACGCCGTCGTCCTCCTGCTCGCCCACAAACACACCGAGTGCCTCGCTCCCGAGCTCTGCGGCCTGCCCTCCCTGCACCGCCTGCCCGCCATCGGCGGGAAATCCTCGTGCTGCTAACATCCCGCCGCCATGCCTGACACCGTCGCGAAAAACATGTCGTTCACCGACCGCTATCTCACGGTCTGGATCTTCTTGGCCATGATCCTTGGCGTAGTTTTCGCGCAGTTCGTCATCACCGATCCCAAGACGTTTTTCGCGCCGATGACAGTGGGTTCCACCAACTTGCCCATCGCCATCGGCCTCATCCTGATGATGTATCCGCCGCTCGCGAAGGTGAAATATGCCGAGCTTCCCAAGGTCTTTGCGAATGCCCGCATCCTCACCCTCGCGCTGGTGCAAAACTGGATCGTCGCGCCATCCCTCATGGTGCTGCTGGCGTTCATCTTCATGCGCGATCATCCGGACTACATGGTTGGACTGATCCTGGTGGGTATCGCCCCGTGCATCGCCATGGTGCTCGTCTGGAACGATCTCGCCAAGGGAAACCGCGAATACGCCGCCGGACTCGTCGCCCTCAACAGCATCCTGCAAATCCTATTATACAGCGCCTACGCGTGGTTCTTCATCACCGTGCTTCCCCCGTATTTCGGGTTGGAGGGAAAGATCGTGCCCATCGCGATGTCGGAGGTCTTCTGGAGCGTGATGATCTATCTGGGCATCCCGTTCGCCGCGGGGTTCCTCAGCCGCGTGATCCTGGTTCCGCTGAAAGGCGAGGCCTGGTATGATGGGAAATTCATCCCGCGCATCTCCAAGCTCACACTCGCCGCCCTGCTTTTCACCATCGTCGTGATGTTCACCTTCAAGGGCAACGCCATCGTCGCGCTGCCGCTGGATGTCGTGCGCATCGCCATCCCGCTCACGATCTATTTCGCGACCATGTTCTTCGCGAGCTTCTTCCTCGCCAAGCGCATCGGCGCCGACTATCCGCGATCGACGACGCTCGCATTCACCGCCGCAGGGAACAACTTCGAACTCGCCATCGCCGTGGCCATCGCGACTTTCGGCATCAAATCCGGCGTTGCCTTCGCCGCGGTCGTTGGGCCCTTGATCGAGGTGCCGGCGCTGATCGGGCTCGTGCACGTCTCCTTCTGGCTGCGCCGCAGGTATTTCACAGAGCCAGCCTCTGGCAGCGTTTTGTAACAAATTCGTCACCGTTCGGATCACGCGCTGATACCTTCATCCGGCTTTCCTAACCACAGAATCAATCATGAAAAAACGCATCGGCATCAACGGCTTCGGACGCATGGGGCGGCTCGCACTTCGCGCGGGCTGGGACTTTCCGGAAATCGAATTCGTCCACCTCAATGAAACCGGCGGCGATGGTGTCGTCTCGGCGCATCTCCTCGAGTTCGACTCGGTCCACGGCAGATGGAACCGCGAGATCCGCGGCGAAGCGGACCAGGTTTTCATCGATGGGAAAACGCTCGGTCACACCAGTTGTCAGAATTTCTCCGAGGTGCCGTGGGGCGACCTCGGTGTGGACATCGTGCTCGAAGCCAGCGGGAAATTCCGCACGCCGGAGCAACTTGACGCCTATTTCAAAGCCGGCGTGAAGAAGGTCATCGTCGCCGCACCCGTGAAATCCGGCGCGCTCAACATCGTCATGGGAGTGAACGATCATCTCTATCAGCCAGACAGGCACCATCTGCTCACCGCCGCCTCCTGCACCACGAACTGCCTCGCCCCGGTGGTGAAGGTCATCCACGAAGGCATCGGCATCAGGCATGGCATGATCACCACGATCCATGACATGACCAACACCCAGTCCATCCTCGATACGCCACACAAGGACCTGCGCCGCGCGCGAGCCTCGAGCCAGTCGCTCATCCCAACCTCCACCGGCTCCGCCACGGCCATCGGCATGATTTTCCCGGAGCTGCTAGGCAAGCTCGACGGCGTGGCCGTGCGCGTGCCGCTGCTCAACGCGTCGCTCACCGACTGCGTCTTCGAAGTCTCGCGGGAAACCAGCGTGGATGAGGTTAACGGCCTGCTGCAAGCCGCCGCCGCCGGGCCGCTCAAGGGCATCCTCGGCTACGAAACCCGCCCGCTGGTCTCCGTGGACTACAAGGACGACCCTCGCTCGTCCATCATCGACGCGCCTTCCACCATGGTAACTAACGGCACCCAGGTGAAAATCCTCGCCTGGTATGACAACGAGTGGGGCTACGCCAGTCGGTATGCGGAACTGGCACAAAAGGTCGCCGCCTCGCTATGAGCACCGCCCGCCGCAACTATGCTATCGTGACTCTCGCGTATTGGGCGGACACGCTGGCGGATGGAGCCATCCGGATGCTGGTGCTGTTCTATTTCTATCAACTCGGCTATGGCGCGCTTCAAGTCGCCTCGTTGTTTCTGCTCTACGAGTTCTTCGGAATTGTCACCAACCTCACGGGCGGCGTGCTTGCCTCGCGGTTCGGCCTCAAGAGCACGCTTTTCATGGGGCTCGGGACCCAGTTGCTGGCGCTCGCCATGTTGGCGTTCATGCCCGTCGGCGGCTTGACGGTCGCCTGGGTCATGGCCTCGCAGGCGCTCTCGGGGATTGCCAAGGACCTCACGAAAATGAGCAGCAAAAGCGCCGTGAAACTCGTGGCCGGCGATGCGGAGGGCCGCCTCTACCGCTGGGTCGCCTTGCTAACAGGAAGCAAGAACGCGCTCAAAGGCGTCGGCTTTTTCGCCGGCAGCCTGCTTCTCTCGCTCGTCGGCTTCCAGCCGGCGGTGATGGTGCTCATGGCCGTGGTGGCCCTCGCACTCATCCTCGCGGCGAGCCTGATGTGCGGCGGTCTGGGAGATGTGAAACGGAAGGCCAGTTTCCGCCAATGGTTTTCTCCGAATCGTGCGGTGAATGTTCTATCCGTGGCACGCTTGTTCCTGTTCGGCGCGCGGGATGTCTGGTTTGTCATCGCGCTGCCGGTCTTCCTCTCCTCCGTGCTTGGCTGGAAATTCTGGCAGGCCGGCGGCTTCATGGCGGTGTGGGTCATCGGCTACGGCATCGTCCAGGCCTCCGCCCCGATGATTCTCCGTGGCAAGGACCCCGGTGGAAAAGCCGCCACCTGGCTCGCCTTCGTGCTCGCTTTGATTCCCCTGGCCATCGCCGCAGGTCTTGCGCGGCATCTCGATCCGGCCGTCGTGGTCATCGCCGGGCTGGTCGTCTTCGGAGTGGTCTTCGCCCTGAATTCCGCGGTGCATTCCTTCCTCATCCTCGACTATGCCGACCAAGACAAGGTGGCGATGAACGTGGGTATCTACTACATGGCGAACGCCTGCGGCCGCCTCGCCGGAACCCTGCTCTCCGGCCTCATCTATCAAACGGGCGTCCGCTGGGGGGCGGACGGCGGCCTCATCGGCTGCCTGCTCGCCTCATCGCTTTTTCTCGCCGCCACCTTCGCCATCTCGTTCGCGCTGCCACGGCGTTTGGTGACTGTTTTAGATCACAGGAGCGCGTTGAACAAATAACCAACGAGCAGGATGCCGGACGCCACCACTCCGAAAAAGGTGGCGATGAGGCGCGTCTTGAGGACTTTCCTCAAGATGATCGCCTCGGGCAGGGAAAGGGCAATGACGGACATCATGAAAGCCAGCACCGTGCCGAGCGCCGCGCCCTTGCCGAGCAGGGCTTGCACGACCGGGATGATGCCGGCGGCGTTCGAATACATCGGCACGCCTAGCAGCACTGCCAGCGGCACCGCCCACCACGCGTCCCGGCCCATCAACGAGGCCATGAAATTCTCGGGGACGTAGCCATGGATGCCCGCACCGACGGCGATGCCTAGCAGCACGTAGATCCACACCCGGCCGACGATGTCCCTGACCGCATCCCACCCGGCACGGACACGGCCCGGCCAGTCCATTTCATTCGTCGTCGCTTCCACGCCGCCGGGGATTTGGAAGACCCATTCCTCGACGTGCTTTTCCATTTTCAGGCGTCCCATCACCCAGCCGGCGACCATGGCGACCATCAGCCCGGTGATGAGATAGAGTCCCGCGACTTTCCAACCGAACAAGCCGAACAACAGCACCAAAGCCACCTCGTTCACCATCGGCGCGGAGATCAGGAAGGAGAACGTCACCCCTAACGGAACGCCCGTTGTGACGAAGCCGATGAACAACGGGACCGCCGAGCAGGAGCAGAACGGAGTGACGATCCCCAACAGGGCGGCAAGGATGTTGCCGATGAACTCGCTCTTTCCCGCCAGGATCCGCCGCGTGCGTTCCGGGGTGAAAAACGTGCGGATGATGCCCACGGCGAACACGACCAACGTCAGCAGCATCAGAACCTTGGGCGTTTCAAAAATGAAGAACTCCAGCGCTGCGGCCAGATGGGAGCCTTTTTCCAGCGGCAATACCTGGTAGGTGAACCAGGCGGCAATCGAGGCGAGATTCCGGTAAACCAGCCACCACGCCAGCACGCCCACGGCCAACAGCAGGAGGATGCGGAAACGACCCGCTGGAGGTGGGTCGGTCTTGGTGGATGTGGACATGGGAAAATAGGTTAGGGAGCGGTGTAAATCATCCAGAAGCCGCCAAGCACGACCAGCGCGCCGCAGACGCCCTTGATCCGACTGACCGCGTTCGAGTTTTCATTCCAGTTGAGGAACCGCTGGACGACCTCGGTGGAAGTGCCGGCCAGCACGATCACCGCACAATGGCCCAGGCCATAGGCGAGCAGCAGCCCGGTGCCATAAAAAGGGGCGGTCTTGGCGAGCTTGAAGGTCACGGCGAGCATCGGCGCCATGTAGGCGAAGGTGCATGGCCCGAGAGCCACGCCGAACACAAGTCCCAGAGCGAAGGCTGCGAGCATTCCCTTGCGCTTGATCCCGATCGCACCCGGCCCGGAAAATGGCAGCGGAATCACACCGAGCAAATGCAGGCCCACCACGAAAAAGATGACCGCTACGAAATAATTCCCATAGCGCCCCACATCGCCTAACATCCGCCCGGCGGCCGCGGTGAGCGCCCCGATCGCGGCGATGGTGATCAGGATGCCGACTGCAAACAGTGTGGACGTCCAAAAAGCGCGCCGCGTGGTCACCGGTCCTTGTTCGCTGATGAATCCGACGATCAACGGGATGCTTGCGAGGTGGCAGGGACTGAGGACGATGCTCAACACGCCCCACACCACGGCAGCCGCCAACGCGACCTGCGGCGCGCCCTCAACCGCATGGCTCAGTTGGGTGAAGAGTTCCCCGGTCATAATTTGTTAGTTCAAGGGCACGCCGAGTTCCTTCCACTTGGCGAGGATGTCCTCCTTGGCAAGGAAGCCGGTGTGGCGGAAAAGTTCCCGACCCTCCGCATCGAAGAAGATCTGGGTGGGAATCATCTCGACGGCGTATTTTTCCCCGGCGTCGGGGTTTTTCCAAATGTCGATGAATTCGACCGTCATCCGGTCTGCGTATTGATTTTTTAAATCTGCTAGAACAGGTGCCATCAGCTTGCAGGGCACACATTTGTCCGCGCCGAGGTCGAGGAGGTGCGGGAGTTTTGGATACGTCACGACCGCAGCTTCGGCGGAGGAGACGGGTGCCGGTTTGAGAACGACGATGCCGGCGGCGGCGGCGATCACACCGAGCACGATCAACACTTTGACAGGCGTTTTCATGGAGCCAGCATCTGTTTGACTTCCTCGATGGACGGCACCTTGCCAGCGACGACGACCTTCCCGTCGATCACCAGCGCCGGGGTGGTCATCACGCCGAAGGTCATGATCTGGCGGATGTCGGTGATTTTTTCGAGCGTGTAGGGCTCGCCGGTGGATTTGGCGGCGGCCTCCGCGACCGCGGTGAGGTGGTTGCACTTGGCGCAACCGGTTCCGAGGATCTGGATTTGTTTCATGGTTTTGAATTTTGGAAAGTTTCAAAGTATTGGGCAAAAATTGTCAGACCTTGTCGGCGTGGAAATCATCGAGGCAGCAGAAGATGTTCAGCACACACGGGTTCTTGAGCGTGTAGAACACCTGCGTGCCGCGTCGCTCGTCGGCGACGATTCCGACGCTGCGGAGCACCGACAGATGGTTGGATACCGTGGAAATGTCCAAGCCCACTAGCTTCGTGAGATCCGCCACACAGTGTTCGCCGCGGCCGAGCGCATCGACGATCAGCAACCGGTTGGGATTGCTCAACGCCTTGAAGACATCCGCGCCCTTGCGGAAATCCGCGGGGGTTTTGGGCGAGGTGGGGGTGCAGGCTTGCTTCATGGTTTGAATATTTGCCAAATTTCAAACAAGACAAGGGATTTGTCAGGTTTGGCGACAAGCTTGGCTTTTCCCCGGATCCGAAATATCTCCCTTCCATGAATACACCGAACCCTTACGCGCCGCCTGCCATCCCCTCGATCCCGGCCACCGACGACATTTCCCGCCAGCTTCATGGCATCCAGTATCCGCTCGCGCTTTCCTTCAAGGTGCTTGCGCTGGCCAGCCAGGCGACAGTGACGGACGCGACTGGGCGCACGATTCTTTATACCAAGCAGAAGATGTTCAAATTCCGCGAGCACGTGGAAATCTGGACCGACTCATCGCAGGGCACGCGCCTCGCTGAAATCAAGGCGAACAAGGTCATCGACTGGTCCGCGCGCTACAATTTCACCGATGCTCGCGGCACCGCGATCGGCAGCGTGGGCCGGCGCGGCTGGCGGTCGATGTGGAAGGCGCATTACGAGACCTTCAATCCCGGCGACAACTCGCCGGACTTCTCGATCCACGAGGAAAACGCCTGGATCAAGGTGGCGGATTCGATCGTCGGCGAGATCCCGCTCGTCGGCATGTTCAGCGGTTATTTCCTCCACCCGAGCTATCTGGCCAGCCGCAGCAGCGGTGTCCCGGCGATGCGCATGACGAAGCAGCCGGCGTTTTGGGAAGGACGATTCAAAATCGAAAAGCTTGGCGAAATGACCGCCCGCGAAGAGCTCAATTTGTTCCTCTCCTTCATGATGCTCGTCATGTTGGAAAGACAGCGCGGGTGAGTTAGGGGAAATGCCCGACTTGGCGCTTGGAAACGCCGATTTCCCCCGCTATCCCCAAACCCATGCACGACGCCCGCATCGACGCTCTCGCCCGCCAGCTTGTCCGCTATTCCGTTTCGCTAAAAAAGGGCGAAAAGGTCCTCATCGACCTCTACGACGTGCCGGACTCCATCGGCCTCGCGTTGATCCGGGAAGTGAGGGCCAAGGGCGCGCTCCCTTTCGTCAAGCTTCACAAGGGCCGCCTCACCCGCGAGATGATGAAGGGCGCGGAAGACGCCCAGTATGAGATTCTCGCCAAGCACCTGCTCTCCGAGATGAAGGACATGGACGCCTACATCGCCATCCGCGGCGGCAACAACATCGCGGAAAATTCGGACGTGCCCGCCGACCGCATGCGCCTGGCGATGAAGCACATGCGCCCGGTGCTCGACCACCGCGTCAAGCGCACGAAGTGGTGTGTCCTGCGCTGGCCCGGCTCCTCCATGGCCCAGCAGGCCGGCATGAGCACCGAGGCGTTTGAAAAATTCTACTTCGACGTCTGCCTGCTCGATTACAAGGCGCTGCTGCCGTCGATGAACGCGCTCAAAAAGCTGATGGATAAGACCGAGAGCGTCCACATCAAGGGCCCCGGCACTGACCTGCGCTTCTCCATCAAGGGCCTCAACTCCATCGTCTGCGGTGGAAATTACAACATCCCGGACGGCGAGGTCTTCACCGCGCCCGTCCGCGATTCCGTAGAAGGCCACATTTCCTACAACGCGCCGACGATCTATCAGGGCATCCCGTTTGACTCCATCCGCCTGGAGTTCTCCAAGGGGAAAATCGTCAAGGCGGAGGCCGGCGCACGCACCAAGGAGCTGAACAAGATTCTCGATAGCGACGAAGGCGCGCGCTACATCGGCGAGTTCGCGATCGGCTTCCACCCGCTCATCCGCGAGCCGATGCGCGACATTCTGTTTGACGAGAAGATCGCCGGCTCCTTCCACTTCACCCCCGGCCAGGCCTATGACGAGGCCGACAACGGCAACCGCTCGCAAGTCCACTGGGACATGGTCAACATCCAGCGCAAGGACTGGGGCGGCGGCGAGATCTGGTTCGATGGAAAACTGATCCGCAAGGACGGGGTTTTCCTCGCGAAGGCGCTGGAGAAGCTCAACGGCTAAGGGACGGCGGGAGATTCTTTCGCGATACTCTGGACCGCCGCCCGCGGATGCTGTGTAGTTCCCCCGCCGTGAATCCCACCCAAGCCCATCCCTCCGCCTTGACCGCAGACCTTGAGATCAAGGATGCCCAACTGATTTTCAAGCGGGTGTGGGAAGGCTTGGAAAAAGAAGTCGGCCGCGAGAACCTCCAGTTTCCCAAGGAACTCATTCTGCTAGGCGGCGCGCCCGGCTCCGGCAAGGGCACCAACACCGCCTTCATCCGCCAGATCCGCGGGATTTCCGCGCCACCCATCATCATCAGCGAGCTGCTCGACTCGCCGGAAGCGAAAAAAATCAAGGCCGGTGGCGGCATGGTCGGCGACGAGGAGGTCCTCCGGCTGTTGCTTCACGAGCTTCTGAAACCGCAGTTCCGCGACAGCGCCGTGCTCGACGGATTCCCGCGCACCACCGTCCAGGTCGAGTGCCTCAAGCTGTTTTACGACCAGATGATCTCGCTGCGCCGCGAGTTTTCCAACACCCCGCAGGCCCACCGCTTCCGGCAGCCGACCTTCCACATCATGGTGCTCTTCGTGGATGAGGCGGAAAGCATCAACCGCCAGCTCAAGCGCGGTCGGGAAACCCTCGTCCGCAATGCCGAGGTCCGGCAATCCGGCGTCGGCGAGCTGCTGGAAGAGCGCAATACCGACTTCGATCCCGAGCTAGCCCGCAACCGCTACCGCACTTTCAAGGAGAAGACCTACGACGCGCTCGTCTCGCTCAAGCAGATCTTCCACTACCACTTCATCAACGCCCAGGCGCCCATCGACGTCGTCCAGCAGAACATCGTCCAGGAGCTCGCCTATCAAAGCTCGCTCGAGCTAGACCCCCGCACCTACGACACGCTGCGGCTCATCCCGCTGGCCGACGAGATCGTCCAGAACGCCCGCCAGGAACTCGTCAACCGGCTGGATAGCTATCAGGTGCGGGACCCGCAGCTGCTCCAGTCCGTGGTCGATTTCATCCAGGTGAAAATGATGCCCACCATCAAGCGCTACGCCGTGAGCGGCCGCACGATGATCAATACCGAGGACGCCCTCTTCACCGATCCGGTCGCCATCGCGATCCTCATCGACATCTTTTCCGAGCGCGGATTCCGCGCCAGCGTGGACATCCACCGCCAGGAGGTGCCCGAGCGCTTCGACCTCGTCACCGGGAAGATCGAGACCCGCGAGAAGCGGATCTATCGGATCATGGTGCTCTTCGAGGGGTCCACCATCCGCCGCGGTTGACCGGTCTGCGGGCGATTTCCATCTTGTCAGAAACGTGAAGTCGGCGCAGATTTGGAATGCGTCAACCCCGCAACCGTCACGCCATGAACAGTCACCTCGAAAAATTCCGCCACCGCCTGGAAGACGAGATCAAAACCGCTGAAGCATCGCTCGCCCAAGCCGCCCGCCACCTCACTTCCGCCGCCGAAACCGGGCTGGAAACCCTCGACGCCCGGCTGCACGAGGCCCTCGCGAAAACCGAAGCCGGGCGTGAATCCGCCGAGCACGCCGGCCAGCGAATCGGCCATTTTCTAGCGGAGACGAAAGACCACGCCGTTTCCAAACTCGAAGATTGGAAGACCGACCACGAGATTGAAAAACTCGAAAAACTCGCCGAAAAGCGCGAGCAACAGGCAACGGATGCCGTCGTCGTCGCGGCTTACGCCCTGCTGCAGGCGGAGGTGGCCATCGTCGAGGCCTTGAAGGCGCGGAAGATCGCCACCGAGGTGGCCGGATGAGGCACGCCGCCGCTGCCGCCCGGCGGATTGACAAGGGAATGCGGGGGCAGCATCTTCCGCGCATGGTATCCGAGAAACCCAACCCACTGCCGGCGGCGCGAATGCCTGTGTTCGCGCTTTCCTGCTGGGCGCTGGCGTTGATGGCGCTGGCGCAGTTGTTAGTCTCCGGTTTGGCGCTGGCGACGCGGTTCGAGGAATCGCGCGAGGTGCGGACCATCATCAAGGAGGTGCCGAAGCTGGTCGCCGTGCGCGTGCCAGCGGCGAGTCCCGCTGGTGAGGACCGCTCGTCCTCGGTGGTTTCCCGGCCACCGGTACCGCCACCCGCCGCCTCGCTACCGCTTCCTCCGCCGACGCCGGTGACCACGCCGCAAGTCGCGGATCCGCGGTCGGAGCGGATGGTCAATGAAGCCCGCCAAGCCCGCGTGGCCGGTGACATGGGCCTCGCCATCGTGAAGCTGGAGGAGGCGCTTTCCCAATCACCGGATGACCCGAGCGTGCGTTACGAACTCGGCCTGGTCCACGAGCAGATGGGCGTGTTCGACACCGCCGCCGCGCACTATGAGAAGGTTTTCCAATTGGGCGTCTCCGGTGCGGGTTCGCTTTACGAACTTGCGGCCGCAAAGCTGCGTGACGGCTTCGAGCAGCCGGACGCCATGGTCGGCAAGCTTGCCCTCGGCAGGGTGCGAATTTTCAACGACCCGAAAAACGCGGACGGCCAGCGCGTGATCCTGACGATCCCAGTGCAAAAGGCTCCGGGCGGGGAAATCGACGTGGCGGACCTCGCCGTCTCGGTGACGTTTTTCAACCGCACTTCCAAGGGGGAAATCCTCCAGCTTGAGGACAAATCCTGGGTGACCGAGCAGTGGGTCTCGCTGCCATTCGACTGGGCCGGCGGCGAGGAAAGCCTGCGGATGAACTATGTGATTCCGTCCCAGGACAGCCAGACCGAGCATCTTTTCGGCGCGCGGACCTACTACGGCCAGGTGGTTTCCCTGCTCTACAAGGGCGAGATTCTCGACGTGCAGGCATGGCCGCGCGATCTTGCCGCGAAGATTCCGCGTTCACCCGCCGTAAACCCGGGCGATCCGGTGCTGCCGGAATTCCAGGACTCGCTGCCGCCCGGTTTCGATCCGAATCTCCCGCTGCTGCCACCGCTTCCTTACAAGTGATTTCACCCAGTCTCATGAATTCAGCCTCCGAAGAACGCCAACTCGGCGAATACCGCCTCAAGGAACTTCTCGCTGAAACCCCCGTCGCCCGGACCTGGCTGGCCGAGCAGATTTCCGTCTCGCGCAAGGTGCTCGTCGATGAACTCCGGGCGAACCGGGCGGATGAGCGGGAAGCGTTTCTCGCCGATGTCCGCGCCAAGGCGTCGGTGGATCACCCGTTGATCGGCTCCGTGTATGAGGCGGTGAACGAACCGGGAAATTGTTTCTACGCACACGAGCTCCTGCCCGGCGTCACACTCGCCGGGCGGGAAAAGGCGCGGCAAGCGTTCCGTCCCGCCCAGCTCGCGCACATCCTGCGGCGGGTCGCCGAGGCGCAGCTTCAGCACGAGGCGCTCCACCATTCCACCTCGCCGATCAGCCTGGATGCGGTCCACGTGGACGAGCACGGTGTCATCCGCCTCAAGAACCTGGCCATCGCGGGACCCCGCGGCGAGGACCAGTCGGTCCGCGACATCGTCCATTTCGGCAACGCCCTTGTCCCGCTTGTCGCCGAGGGCCAGCCCGGGACCACCCGCATGCTCACCTTGTTCAGCTGGATGCGCGGCGAGGGTCTGGAAGCGCCCATCACCTGGGCCCAGACCCGGGATTTCTGCATGCAGATCGAGCACCAGCTCGCCGACTCCCTGTCCATTCTCACGCCGATCCGGGAAGGCTCCTTTTCCCCGAAAAAACATTCCATCAGTCTCATCGTCGCGGGCACCGTGGTGGCGCTGTTGGGAATCGGCGGCATCGCCTACAAAATGCGGCCGGCGGCTCCGCCGCCGCCGCCGCGTGCCAGTCTGCCGGAGCCCGTCACCGTGGCCGCCGGCAGCCATCCGACACCCGACGGCGTGGAGGAAACTCTGCCCGCTTTCCGCATTTCCGCCAACGAGGTCACCATCGGCCAATACGCTGAATTTCTCGAAACCCTCGGCATGCTGGCCAAGGACAAACGGGATCGAACCTTCGATCTCGCGGGTCAGCCTGCGGAAAAAACCTCGCATGAGCCCACCGACTGGCCCGCTTTATTCGCCGCCGCGAAAACCCGTGGAAGCTGGCAGAACCAACCGGTCACGCTCGACTCGCCGGTAGTCGGCATCGACTGGTGGGACGCCTCCGCCTATACCGAGTGGAAAAAAGCCCGCCTGCCGTCGCAGGAGGAATGGTTCGCCGCGCTCAGCGTGGGGGTGAAATCGCCCGCCGCCATTCCGCCGGGTCCCTGGGCACCCGTCACCGCGCAAACCGCGGACCGCACGCCGCCCGGACTCATCGGCATGGCCGGCTCCGTTTGCGAGTGGACCGCCGACCTTGAGACCAACCCCGCCAACCCGCTGGGCGACCGCCGCTGGGTCATCATCGGCGGCTCGTATTTGAAACCCGGTAGCAACGCGCTGACCCGCGAGTGGACGCTCGACCGCTCGCTGCGCCGGCCGGATCTCGGGTTCCGCGTGGTTTTCGCGGCGGAATAAAATTCACCCTTCGCCCGGCGGAGTGACCACCACCACGCGCTCGACGCCGCGTTTGGAAAACTCCTCCCAATAGCGTTTTTCCCAAGCCACCGTGCGGGCGCGGCGCTCTTCTTCGCTGAGCGCCTCCCATTCCTTGAAGCCGATCGCCCGCGCCAGATCCCGGTCCGCGAGGCGCACTGCGAGCTCATCCCAGAAGCTCTCGTTGCGGAACTCCTCGTAGCACTCGTGATAGAAAAGATTCTCCTCCCGCTCCTGCTTCACCCGGAAACGCTGGCTTTCCTCGTCGAACTCGATCCAGTCACCCAGTCCGGAATGCCCGGCCTTTTCGAGAATCTTGCTTTCCAGGTTCTCAAATGCGGAAACTTGGTCGTTGGCCGTTTCCTTCTGGTTCCACGACGCGACGTTCGCCGCGAGGCTGACCATTTCCACCAA
>JBIHZT010000029.1:0-13384 GCA_044240265.1 Luteolibacter sp.
GGTCACGGTGATCTGGATTTTCGCGCGGTGGTAGTGGGTGCCGGCGACGTCGGAGGGCAGAGGTTTTTGGGATTTGATGGTGAGGCCTGCGGTCTTGGCCTCACGCTCGGTGAGTTGCTGGAGGGTGGTCTGCACGTCCTGGTTGGCCATGGGCTCCGGTTCATGTTCGGCAAGCCAGTCCATCTGGTCGGTGACCTGCTCGCTGCTCTCCCGGAATCTCTCAGCGGTGGCGAGTTGCTCTTCGGCCTGATTGCGCTGGATGTTGACTTCCTGGCGCTTCGCCTGAGCGAATTTAAAAACGAGAATGTTGAGAATCGCAAACCCCGCGAGGGCAAAGAAGACGATGAGCTTTTTTTCGCGGGCTGACATGGATGGGAAAAAGAAATGAATAGATGAGCGGCTGAGGCGAGACTGTTAACCGTTTAATGCCGAATAGGGAAGATTTTGTCGGTGATTGGAAAAATCAGGGCGCGACGGGAACTTGGCCGGTGTATTGGAAGTCCCAGCCGCGGGTGGATTGGTTGGGCTCGGGGGTCTGCCACTCGAATTTGTCGAGATCGGTGTTTTTGGCGAGGTTGAGACTGAAGGTCTGGACGGCTTGGAACTGGGGTGCCTCGCCGATGAGCTTGACCTCCGATGAGCTGATGTCGGCGGTTTTGAGACGCAAGCCGCTGTTAGGCGGAATGCAATCGGCGACGCGCTTGAGAATATCGACCGGGGAGTTCGCCAGATCGATGACATCGGCGAGTTCGTCCCACTTGGCGATGTGCAGGGCGTAGGCCTCGCCTTCTGGGGCGGCTTCCTTGGCCTCGAGGATGAGTTGTTTTGTTTCCGAGCTGTCCTTCCACAGGCCGTAGCTGAACCAGCCGATGATGCCGAGATAGAGCAGGGCGACGGCGGCGGCACCGAGGATGATGTTTTTGCGGCGGTTCGCCTCGCGGCGTGCGGCGCGGACGTCGGCGGGGAGCAACTTGCTGAGAGGATCCGGCAGGATGGGTGCGGGGCGCGGAGAAACTTCGACCGGCGCGCGGAACGCGGCGGAGAGGGCGGCGGGGTCGATGTTGTCGGATCCACTCCAGAGATGGATGCGGGCGGGCGAAATTTCGAGGCCCTGCATGGAAAGCTGGATGAGCGCGAGGCGGATCTCCCGGGCGAGGTCGGCATCCGGGCTGGCGGTGGTGACCGAGGTGGCCTGGCAGTAAACGAGATTTCCCCGGTGAAACAGGGAGAAAACCCAGCGCCCGAATTCCTTCCAAACCGCGAGCGCGTCTCCGGCAAGCGGGTAGGCGCGCGCGGAAATATCAAAGCCTTTCGGCCCGCGTGGCGGCATGTCTCCATCGCCGGGAGCACGCAGCAGAATGGAGACCAAGGCGGTGTTCTCCGCCTCGCGGGCGATGACGAAAACATCGGTGAGCTGTCCGGCCATGGGGTCCGGGCGGAGTCCGAGGCGCTCGGCGTGGAGGGCGGCGAGGTCGGGGAAAAGGGCGTCATCATCACTGGTGACGCGCATGGGCACGGCGGTGACGGCCCGGACGGGAAAGAGCAGGAGCAGATCACCGGACGGGATGCCGGTGAGTTCGCCGGCGCGCTCGATCCCGGTGGCGGAGTGGAGGGTGAACTCGGTGGCGGTCTGGCCAGTCCAGATTTCCCAGCCGGATTCGCCGGGGACGAGAAGAACGTTTTCGGTGGTTTTGCTCACGGGATGATTTCTTCGGTGCGTTCAAGGAGGGCCGGTTTCCCGGTACGGTTGCGGACAATGGCGGTGATCTTGCGCGTGGCACCTTCGGCACGGCCGATACTTTCGATGCGGGTCGTCGCATCATTGACGGTAAATCGTTTCACAATATAGGGACGACCTTCCGCATCTATTCCCAAAAGATCAAGCGCCGCGGCGGCATTTTGAAAGGGAACATCGTCGGTGGTGTCGCGCTGGCCATCGGCCCCGCGGACGGTTTCGGGGACGATGCCGGCCTCCTCGATGGAAATCTCAGCGGCGGCGGCGATAAGCTCGGCGGGCGCCTCATTCAGGTCGAGGGGGCCGCTGCTCCAGATGGTGAACCAGTCACGCCAATCCGGGCGGACGGCCTCGACGAGTTCCATGCCACGGACGAGGCTGACTTCGCTGAGATCGTAGAACGGGCGGTTGAAGGGCTGGTTGATGCGGCCCTCACCCTCGTAGTATTTTTTCTCGGCACCGTTGAGTTGCTCGTCGTCATCGGCATCCACCCAGTCGGTGAGGGCGTCGGCGATTTCCTGGGCGACGTCGAGCTCCAGCCCCCAATCGACGAACATGGATTTGAACAGCGCCTTGTCGTCCTGGAGGATGATGGAGTTGATGTTGAAGCGACCGCCTTCGGAAATGACTTTGACCTCGTAGCCTTCGCCGAGCGATTCGTCCATGTGGCGGAGGATGGGATCGGAGCGTTTGACGACGGGATTGGAGCCGATGGCGATGCCCATTTCCGCGACTTGGCGGGCGCGGGAACCGTGGACCTTGGCGGAGGCGATTTCCATGTCGAAGGAAATGACGCGCAGCGTGGCCATGCAGGCCATGGCGAGAATCGCAATCAACCACAGCACTGCCATGAGCGCCGCGCCGCGGGATTTCCGGGAGTGGGTCGGGGTGGGGATCATTCGCTGGGAACTGGAGCGGGCTGGCTCGGGTTGACGTTCGGCTGGCCCGGACCGCCAGCAGGAATCTGGCCACCGGGGATGGTGACAGCGGGATTCCCGCCGCCGGGCGCGATGATGCCGGGGTTGTTGTTCGCGCCGCCTTGGAGCATCTGGCGCATGATGATCTCGGGATTCTGCTTCGGCGGGATCCAGAAAACCTGGCGGATTTCCTCACCCTTGGCACCGATGGCGAGGGTGAGCTCGACTTGCAGCGGGAGCCGGCCTTGGATTTCCCAGTCGTACTGCCACTCCATGGAGCGGCCGTCGAGGGCGCGCCACTCGAAGTAGGCGACGTCGGTGAGCAGGACGATTTCCGCGAAGGGCTTTTGGTCGCCCTGGGACTTGAAGGAGGAGGCGGAGTCTTCGAGAATTTCGTCTTCGTAGTAGCGAAGCACGATGTCGAGATAGCCGCTGCGGCGTTTCACGGTGCTGAGCTGGACGGCCTTGGCGATGCGTGCCTGGCCTCCCCAAGTGAAGCTGAGGGGGACGTTTTGCAGGGTGAGGTCGGAAATGTAATGGGAGCCGGAATCCTGCACCTTGAGCTCGAAGCGGGTATTCCCGGGCAGCGAGGAAAGCCTCTGGCTGAGAAGCTCGAAAAACGCCTGGTGGAGCATCTCCTCGTTCTGGGTTTGGACGATGGTGTTACCCAACGCAAGCGCGGTGCGGGCGGTCGTGAACACCATGCCGACGAGGATGGCGAGCAGACCCATGGCGATCACGAGTTCAAGCAGGGTGAATCCCCTGCGGCGGGAGCTGGCGGGGGTCGTGATCATGGTTGGTACATGCGGCCGTAACGCCAGGTTTCCACGATGCGGTTCTGCCACTCACTGTTTTCGAACCATTTCGCTTCGATTTTGATCAGGTACATCTCCTGGAGGAGCTGGCCGTCTTCATTTTCAAGTTCCTTGAGCAGCTCGATGGTGGTGACGAGATCCACCCCAGTATCGCCTGCGGTGGAATCCGTCACGCCTTCTTCCAAAACAGGCAGTGAGAGCGTCTCGTCGAGCGCGCTGTCGAGGATACGGGTGATGCGCAGCTCGCTCTGGGCGAGGGCCGCGACCTTGGCCATCCGGTTCAGCGCGACGGCGAATCCAGTGGCGGCGATGCCAAATACCGCCAGCGCGAGAACCATCTCCAAGAGAAGGAATCCGCGTTTTACGGGATGGGCGTGGCGGTTCATCGGGCTTCGAGCGCGCTTTCGCTGATGGTGGCGGTGAGCGGATGGAAGGTATCTTCCGCCCAGCTTTTTCCGAGGGAATAGCGGATGGAAATCGGTTCGCAAAGGCCGTCCGGGTCGAAGCGCCAGACATGCACGGTTTTCTTGAGGGTGGTGAGCCATTCCTCGGAGTTCCAACGGCGGATGGAAATTTCCAGTCCGCCTTCCAGGTTGATTTGGCGGCTCTCATCGCCCGTTCCCGCTTCGGGCTCCGGTTCCTCCCGCTGTCTGGACGATTTTTTCAGATCCAGACCCGCTTGGGCGAGCGGCAGCAGGCGGACAACACCTTCGCGGAATTCCAGCGCGTAGGGCGTCTGGTTGAGGATCGCGATGGTGCGGGCGCGCTTGGCCAGCAGTTCGATTTCCCCGGACGCATTGCGCAGGACCCGCTCATCCGATGAGAAAATCATCAGCCCGATGGCCCCGCCCATGACGATGGCGGAAATGGCGAGCACCATGACGATCTCGATGAGCGTGAAGCCCCGCCGCGGCTTAGTCGTCCTGACTGCTAAGATCATCTGGAGTGCCTTCCAGGCCGTCCGGGCCCTTGCTGAACATTTCAAAGTCGTTGGCGCGCTTCTTGCCCGGGAAACGGTAGCCATACTCCGCGCCCCATGGATCCGGCGGAAGCTTGCTCATCACCTGCACCCAGCGGCGTGGCACGGGCGTGCTGGATGGCTTGTCCTGCAGGGCCTTCAAGCCTTGCTGGGTGGTCGGAAAGGAGCCGGCATTGAGTTTATACATCGCCAGGGCGCTCTCGAAGCTCTTGAAGTCGGACTCCACCTGGCGGAGCTTGGCCGCGTCGCCGATTCCGCGCATGGCGAAGATGGCACCGCCGAGGATCATGGCGATGATGCCGAGCACGATGACCATTTCAAGCAGGGTGAATCCTGCGCTGCGGCGAACGGTGGGAGATGGGTTGGTGAGTTTCATGGGGCGCGATAATTTTTATGTCTGGCAGGAGCCTTTCAGGGATGAAAACGCCTTACGATTCAAAAATTGTCGGAAATAATTGTGTCCCGGAATGTGTCCCGACTGTCTCAGCCGGGCGAATCATCCGGCTTAGACCGCCGGAACCCAATTCCCCATCCAGCCCAAGCCGAGGCCCGTACAGCAAGCCCCGGGGTTGATGCGGGATGCGCCAAGATTCATCGCGGATGATGCCCAGGTTCAATCCAATCCAACCCAAGGTCCGTATCAGACGATACCACACTACCCCTACCCCCATGAACGACCACGCCCTCCGCCGCTCCGACCGCGCCTTCCGAGTCCAAACCTTCGGCATCGCCAATACCGCCGACTTCGCCCCCGGCAGCAAAGCCGCCCTGCTCTTCCCCGCCCTCGATTCCATTCTGGAAAAACTCCTCGGCGCCCGCGTCGGCCAACTCCGCACCCCGGCCGGCAAGCCCGCCTTGCTCGACGCCCTCTTCGCCGACTTCAAGGACATCGCCCGCACCTCACGCGCCATCGCCCTCGAAGAATCCGGCTTCTCATCCGCCGCCTATCGCTTCCCCGCCGACTACACGGAGGCCTCCGCCACCACCCACGCGGATTCCCTGCTGACCCTGCTCGAAGGCGACGCCGTCCTCAGCGCCAAGTTCATCGCCTTCGAGATGCCAGCTGGCTTCGTCACGGACCTCCGCACCGATCACGACGTCCTCGACGGCTCCAACTCCGGCAAGCACAGCGACAACCTCGAAGGCGTCGAAAGCACCGCCGCCATCGAGACCCTCCTCGGCGAGGCCCAGTACCTCATCACCCGTCTGGACACCCTCATGCACAACAAATACAGCCGCAATCCCGACAAGCTCCTCGCCTGGAAAAGCGCCGCCCGCCCCCTAATCCGCCAACGACCAACGTAGTCCAGGACTTCAGTCCGTTCTTCGTGCAAACAACAGACTGAAGTCCCGCGCCCCATTCATCCCCACGCCTCTTTCTGTCGCTCCATAGCCGTGGTTTCAAGGCGTCCTCGCCCTCCGCACCATCCCGGCTCACCGCCTCGCCGGAAATGATCGCGAGACGCGAGGCGGCACTGGAGGAAATCCGGAAACTCATCCCAGACCGCGACATTACGGAGTCGGTGGCATTGAGGCGGACCCTGATTCCGGTGCCAGAAAAATCCAATTGATCATCCTGACCAACTTGGCTAATTTCCCATCGTCATGCAAGTCACCATCCATGAGGCCAAAACGCAACTTTCCCGGTTGATCGCGGCGGCAGAGCGCGGCGAGGAAGTCATCATCGCCCGTCGCGACAAACCGGTGGTGAGGCTGAGCATGGTGGAGGAATTCTCCGGCAAGACCCGGATCGGTGGCCTCAAAGGCACGAAATTCAAAATGGGCGCGAATTTCGACGCCCCCGTACTCAACGCGGAAATCGCCGAAACCTTCAACGCCCCATGACCGCCACCACCGTGACAGGCTGGTTGCTGGACACCCACGCGCTGCTCTGGATGCTGCACGGCGACAAGCGCCTTTCAAAACCGGCCGCCCAAGCCATCGACGGCAAACTCCCTCTCTATCACTCGTCGGCAAGCTTTTGGGAAATCGCCATCAAACTCTCCGGCAAGGGATTCGACTTCGAAATCACCGACGACTGGAACCAGCTTTACCCGGACGAGTTAAAGCGCATCGGCGTGCCGCTCCTCTCGCCAACCATCGACGACTGCCGCCTTCTCCAGGCACTCCCAAAACATCATGCCGATCCCTTCGACCGCATGCTGGTTTGCCAAGCCAAACGCCTCGGCTTGGGAATTATCTCAGTGGACAAAATCATCGACTCCTATCAAGTCAGGAGGATCTGGTGATGCGCACCTCCATCGCCCTCCCTTCACCGTCGTCACACCACCCCGCTGGATCGAAATTTGGCTCCAAAACACCAGAAATGTTACGATGCGAGGACTGAAACATTAGAAAAAGAAGTCTCGCGCGTCGACCAACTCATTACGAATAGACGGTTTTTCTATATAACTCTGAGGGAATCTGGTCACGGGTTGAAAAGCGCCATCAAACCGCCTCATCGCGGTTTTGGATACGCTTTTCTTGCTGCTGGAGAATGAAATCCACCTGGGCGCGGTGTGCCTCTATTTTGCGGCCCATCGCGTTGAGCGCGGTGAACGTAATCCATAAAACGAACACAACGCCGCCGATGATGGAGATGCCAATGCCCGGAGTGCGCTCCGTGGTTTCGCTCACGTTGACGAAGAAGATCCAGAGTATTGCCATAAAGACCAGCTGCCGGATGAGCTTGCCGAGCATGTAAAGCCAGTGGTCTTCGCGTTTCGCGGAGCAGTGAGGGCAGGTGAAGCGCCAGCGGCCGAAGCGGTCTTCGCAGAGATTGCAACGGGTGGTCAGGGGATTGTGCATGAGCGGATTTTGCGGGCAGGTGCGCGTTTATTACTTGGGGGGCGATAGCTGATACTTGCCCCTCAACGACTCGACGATGAACGCCGCATCAAGCGTGCCGAGTTCCTTTCTCTCTCGGTGGAAGAATTTCACCAGCAGCGTTGCTGAGGGCTTTTGGAGGTCGATCGTTTGCCCCGGCTGGTAAACCGACGATTGCGAATAGTTCGCTCCGAATGGGGACACGCCATACACGGAGCCCGTGGTGGAAGAATACCCTGCTGTCCTGATGGTGCTGGTGGACACGTCAACCTTGTCTGACCCGATGAAGAAATACTTGTAACCGAGCTGAAGACACAGTTCCCCCGCTCGCAAAATCGAGTAGTCATGAGCTTGCTCTGAGGAGGTGAGAGCGTTCCCGTGGAAGGAGATTTTAGCGACATCCGGAGAATACCGTGTCTCAGAGTAGCCTCCTGTGTTCCTGTTGCTGTTGGGGCCGTAAGGAGTTGCGCAGCTCGTGATGAACAAGGCGCTGATTCCAGCGATGATGGCTTGGCGTAGTTTCATGATTTGGCGGATTTTGCCGGTAGATGGGAGGATTTGGCTTCCTGGTTTCAATCTATCGCTTGCCGGATAGGCTGGCAACGGCGATGCATGCACGGGTGGAACGGGACTACTTTGCTTATTCGTTTTTCGCGGCCGATGGATTTTTCAGGGAAGTAATCATGGGGACGGGGGCGGATTTTGCTGCTTTAATCGCTACCGCCACGCTTATCGACGCTCGGATGTTCACCACCCATTCCCGCGCACTCTCCCAAGGTTCAAAATTCGGTCGCTTTGCCATGTTGCCTTTATCGCCTCATCACGAGCAAAAACAAGCCGAAACGGGTAAAATGAGATCGCTTGATTTCAACCACTTACAGAGCCGCTGGTCGGACAGAGCCGCTGGTCGGATTCGAACCGACGACCTATTCATGAACCAGTCCTTGGAATTGCATATTTTCTCATACTTCTTCAGAATTCTCAGGCTCTTTGGATCCTTCAGGGCCAGCGGCTCACCAGCTGGCTCATGGCCGCAGGATGTCCCATGCACAGGCGGCTGGCCAGCCAATCGTTCTTCACTGCGGTGCGGCCCTTCACCAATGCCGCGCACATCACCTTGCGCGGGTCACCTTTTCGCAACAACTCAAGTTCCGCCGCGCTTCCGGGCAACTCCAGTTCTGGGAAAATGGAAAATGGGGTCAGTGTGCAAATCTTGACAGAATGGTCCGCTTCTGCGGCCAAAACAGCTTTGGTAGAAGCGAAGGGGGAGACATCGAGCTGCTGGAACTCAGCGCCAAGGACCCGCAAGGGGCGCGTGTGCTCCCCGCTGTTTGGAGGAAGCGGCTCTTGCGAGGAAGAAGGAAATCGGCGAGTTAGTGCGAAGCTCGCCGTTTTAGCGGAAGACTCGGAGCGAGACGCTCCGGGGACGGCCTGCGCGGGCTATCAGGGAAGCAGTTCCAAATTCCCACGTGCGCCGTGCCAAATGCGCAGGATCGCCAACGTGATGGCCTCATCGTCGATTTCGCAAACGATCCGATAGGGAGCCATGATCAGTTCCCGCAAGCGCTCCTCCCGGTATTCGGGAACGATACGGCCAATCCTCGGGAAAGTTTGAAGTGACTGGACCTTGGTCACGATCAAATCGCCGAAACGTTTCGCGGCCTGCCGATCATCCCGCGCGATGTAGCGGACGAGGTCGCGCAGGTCGGCGAGTGCTGTTTCCGACCAGACTACTCGGAAAGCCATCCGTTCAGAAGGTTGCGAACTTCATCATGTGGGACGATATCTCCGCGCCGGACTTCTTCGCGGGCATTTTCAATAGCGGCAAGGAAGTGGATCCGTTCTTCGATTTCATGCCAAGAGGCATTTTCGGGCAGTCCCTTGATTGTTTCCATTGCCAGTTCCTTCGTGGACATGCGGGAAAACTAGAAGTTGTTGAATGCAGTTTCATGGCAGGAAAAGCGCGATCCTGCGCCGGACCTGTGGGTGAAAACGCGGCTCAACGTCCCCGGTCGGAAAAAACGCCCTCGCGCAACTCTGCCATGGAAATGGTGCTGACTTCGCCCGCTTTCATTTGCCGGAGCCTTTCAGCCACTTCCTCGTCAGAAACGTCGGCTGAGACAGCCGGAACACACTCCACACATTCGGAACAAGTTCTTGCCAGTCGCCCCGGATTTCCCAAGCCTTGCGTCACATTTTTTAGATCATGAACAAAGTCCTTATCATCGGAGCCGGCGGGGTCGGCAGCGTCGTCGCCCACAAATGCGCCATGGTCCCCGAAGTCTTCGGGGAAATCACCCTCGCCTCGCGCACCCTCTCGAAGTGCGACGCGATCGCCGCCGAAGTCAAAAATCGCACCGGCCGCGTCATCGCCACCGCCAAGGTGGACGCCGACAATGCCGAGGAAACCGCCGCGCTCATCCGCAAGACCGGGGCCAAGTTGCTCATCAACGTCGCCCTCCCCTACCAGGATCTCAATCTCATGGACGCCTGCCTGCTCGCCGGTTGCGACTATATGGACACCGCGAATTACGAACCGCTCGATGTCGCGAAGTTCGAGTATTCCTGGCAGTGGGCATATCAGGAGAAATTTGAAACCGCCGGGCTCTCCGCCCTGCTCGGCTCCGGCTTCGACCCCGGTGTGACCAATGTTTACACCGCCTGGGCGCTCAAGCACCATTTCGACGAGATCCACACGCTCGACATCATCGACGTGAACGGCGGCAACCACGGCAAGGCCTTCGCCACGAACTTCAACCCGGAAATCAACATCCGCGAGGTCACCGCCGAGTGCCGGCATTTTGAAAACGGAGGATTCGTCGAAACCGCGCCGATGTCCAAGCACCAGGCGTTCACCTGCCCGGACGGCGTTGGGACCTATGAAATTTACCGGATGTATCACGAGGAGCTGGAGTCGTTGGTGAAGCACATCCCCACGATCAAGCGCGCCCAGTTCTGGATGTCGTTCTCGCCCAATTATTTAAAGCACTTGGAAGTGCTCCAGAATGTCGGCATGACGCGCATCGATCCTGTCATGTATCAAGGCGTGGAAATCGTCCCTCTCCAGTTTCTCAAGGCGGTTCTCCCGAATCCGAGCGACCTCGGCGTCACCACCAAGGGCAAAACCTGCATCGGCAACGTCATCACCGGTCTCAAGGACGGGAAGGCGAAGGCGATCTACATTTACAACATCTGCGACCACGAAGCCTGCTTCGCGGAAGTCGGCTCCCAGGCGATTTCCTACACCACCGGCGTCCCGGCCATGATCGGCGCCAAGCAAGTGCTCGCCGGCGATTGGAAAAAACCCGGCGTCTGGAACATCGAGCAGCACGATCCGGACGCTTTCATGGCCGACTTGAACATCCATGGTTTGCCCTGGCAGTTCATCGAACTGACACCCGAACAAGCTGCCTCCTTTCAGGTGGCCTAATCGCCGGGTGTTTACATAGTCATTTCATTTTGTGAGGACTGAGCCAATTTCCCCTTGTCAGTCGGAGGTGCCCGACCCATCCTCAGACCATGATTTCGCTTGAAAACCCTGTCAGGCTGGATCGCTAACCCCCTGTATTTCCAGTAGATGAGTTCGGACATGATCGATACCGCAGACCGCCTGGCCAGCCACCTGAAGGCCAGCAGGAACGGCTCCGCCCAACCGGTTTGCGCGATTGATACCGAGGCGGACAGCTTGCACCGCTACCGGGAATCGCTCTGCCTCGTCCAGTTCGCGGACCGGGAAAAGTGCGTTTTGATTGACCCGCTGGCGATCGAGGATCTGTCATCACTGGGCGAGTATCTGGCGGAAGCGGTCGTCTGGATGCACGGTGCGGACTACGACATGACGATGTTCAAGCGGCAGTTCGGCACGCTTCCCGCCGTTGTCTATGACACCCAGATCGGTGCGCGGTTGCTCGGCGTCCGCCGTTTCGGCCTGGGAGATCTGGTCAACCATTATTTCGGAGTCGAACTTTCGAAATCCTCGCAAAAGGCGGACTGGGGCAAGCGCCCGCTCTCGCCGAAAATGATCGAGTATGCGCTCAACGACGTTCACTATCTCTTGGAAATGGGCGACATGATCGTCGCCGCGCTCAAGGAAAAAGGCCGTTACGACTGGTTTGAGGAAAGCTGCCTCGCCGCCCGTCAGCGGGTCCTCGACCGGGACGACTCCAAGGAGGAAAACTGGCGTGTCCAGGGATCAGGCAAGCTTGGTGGCTACGGCCTGGCCTGCCTCCGGGAGCTCTGGCATTGGCGGGATGGCGAGGCAAAAGCATGGGACCGACCGTCATTCATGGTCGCCCCGAACCGCCAGCTCCTGGAATGGAGCCTCGACCTCGACGCGGGCAAATCGATTTCCCCGCCCAGTCATTTCCGCCCGGAGCGGGTGAAGCGTTTCCGCGCCGCGCTTGCCGCCGCCAAGGAACTCCCCGAGTCCGAGTGGCCGGAACGCCCGAACACCAAGCGCCGCAAGCGGGATCGCGATTTCGAGCGCAAGGTGGACGAGCTCATCGCCGCCCGCGAGCAGGCCGCCACAAAACTGGACATCGAGGGTTCCTTGATTGCCCCGCGCGCGGTCCTGGAATCCCTCGCCGCCGGAGACATCAAGCCCGCCGACGTTCTCCTCAAATGGCAGCGCGAATGCCTCGGTATGGAACCCTGAGTGGTTCCTATCAACTTGCCGCCTGAGTTGTCTCAAGCTGCGGCCCACAGATCGCCGTATGGTATCCGCGCAGCCTGAATCTCCAGAATCCCAAGGGCGGATCTTCTTCAGCTGTCCGGCGTGTGACATGAAATTGTCGCTGGAGTCGCATCTCGCCGGAGTCACCGGCCCTTGCCCCGCATGCGGATCCCGAATCACCGCTCCCGCATCCATAATCGCGCTTCCCTCCAACGGTGACGGACAGTCCGCCACCTCCACTCCACACGCATCGTCAGGACGCCTCAAACGCCGGATCAGCGCCGACTCCGGCATCGATCAAAGCCATCTGGAGCGGAGGGAAACCGCGAAGACCCTGCTCATCTTCCTGCTGTTTATTTTAGCCTTTTGCGCCTGCCTGCTGGTGACTTGGTTCATGAAGGACTGGATTCGTCGTTAGTCGGCTTGCAATCCACTTATAATCAGTGGGTTAAAAGGGTAATCCGAAGCGCGAAAAAAGCACGAAATTCCTTGTCTCCCGGGGGAGGATTTTAGACCCTCTGGCCCCACTATGTCCGAGTCTTCGAACGAGCCACAAAAAGCCGAAACCCAGGTAGCCGCAGCGCAGGTTTACGATGCCGCCCAAATCGATAAGCTGGAAGGCCTCGATGCCGTTCGCAAGCGCCCCGGCATGTATATCGGCGACCCTGACGAGCGCGGCCTCCACCACTGCGTTTTCGAGGTTCTCGACAACTCGATCGACGAGCACCTGGCAGGCTACTGCAGCCGCATCAAGGTCGCCATCCACGTCGACGGCTCGGTTTCCATCGCCGACAACGGCCGCGGAATCCCGGTCGACATGCACCAGAAATTCGGCATGCCCGCCGTCGAGCTCGTGCTCACCAATCTCCACGCCGGCGGCAAGTTCGGCCAAGGCGCCTACAAATATTCCGGCGGCCTTCACGGCGTCGGTGCGAAGTGCGTCAACGCCCTTTCCGACTGGTTCAAGGCGGAAATCATGCGGAACGGCAAAGTCCACCTCATCGGCTTCGAGCGCGGAAAAACCACCATCCCGCTGCACATCATCGGCGATGTCGATCCCGGCAAAACCGGCACGATGATCACCTTCTTCCCGGACGCCACCATCTTCGTCGATACCATCGAATTCAAGTTCGACCGCCTCGCCACCCGTCTCCGCGAGCTCGCCTTCCTCAACCCCGGCCTCACCATCGACCTCGAGGACGAGCGTCCCGAGTCCGCCAAGAAAGCCACGTTTTACTACCAAAAAGGCATCGAGGAATTCGTCGCCCAGCTCGGCGAGAACAAAACCCTCATCCACGACGAGCCGGTCATCCTCCACGGCAAGCGCGCCATCGATCTCGATTACGACGGCAAGAAAACCACCGACGACGTCTTCGCCGACGTGGTTTTCCAATACAACGACTCCTACAACGACCAGATCCTCTGCTTCGCCAACTCCAT
>JBIHZT010000030.1:0-13363 GCA_044240265.1 Luteolibacter sp.
AGATCACGGACTCGCGCATGACCATGAACGAGGAAATTTCATAAAGCACGTTGTTCATCCAATCCGTGGCGAAGGCGGTGCCATGGCCGGCCTCGTGCCAGCGTGAATCCGAGGCGGTGGCGTAAAGCACGGCATAGGCGAGATAGGGAATCACCACCCACCAAGTGCCCCAGAGCGCGACAGTCCCCCACCCCGTCAGGCCGAGCAGGGCGAACCAGAGCAAGGTGTCGCGGATGGCCGGGCCATCGCGCCGCTCCAGCAACTCGCGCAACCGGGCACGGGGCACCGGCGTTTGATACCACTCGGCTTCGGCGAGGCCGCGTTCGATGGCGCGGGCGGCGTGTTCGCCGACGAGGCTGTAATCAAGGCGCGTGCGGGGTTTTTCCAGCACACCGGCGGAATGATGTTCGTGAGTCATGGCGATGAAGGCGTGCGCGGGACGGGCTCTTCCACCACGCACGAAGGCAAAGCCTGCCGCAAACGCCTCGTAATGGGAATGGACGTTCGGGAGATTTGGCATGTAAATTCCTGGGCATGAGCACGACTCGCATCGTCCCCGGACTAGTCTCCTTCCCCGCCTTGAGCACCCCGCTGGGACGCTTGAATTTCGGCGGCATCCTGCGCCGGGGGTGTGGCACCGGCTTCGACGCTTACCGCCTCTACGGCATGTATGCCGTCGTGATCATCACCCGCGGGCGCGGCCGCTACCGGGATCTGATGGGAAACGATTGCGAGCTCGCCGCGGGCGATCTGATCGTAGTGTTTCCCGAAGTCGCCCACCAGTATGGACCTCCAGATGGCGAGACGTGGGATGAAATTTTCCTCGCCTTCGAAGGACCGGCCTTCGACGCGTGGCGGGCGGAAGGACTGAATCCCGCGCGCCCGGTTTGGGCGGTGGGCGAGCCTCAACGCTGGGCCAAACGAATCCAGGCTTTGCTAACCCGGGAAATAGCGACCCGCTCCGACTCGTGCAAGGCGGCGGGCGAACTGCACACACTCATCTCCGAGTGGCTCGCCCTGAGGGAGGAAACCGCGGTTCCGCCATGGCTGGACGCAGCCCGCCATGCCCTCGCCGATCCGATGCTGAACCGCAGCGTGGAAACGGTGGCTCAAGAGGCCGGCGTGAGTCTCGACACCTTCCGCCGGGCCTTCCGCGCAGCGACCGGAGAACCGCCCGCACGTTTTCAGCGCCGCCAACGGATCGCCATGGGGGCCAACCTGCTCCGCCGCCGCGAGCTGACGCTCAAACAAATCGCGGGAGCGTTAGGTTTTTGCGACGAGTTCCATTTTTCGAAGGCATTCAAGGCGCAGCTCGGCGTCTCGCCCAGTGGTTTCCGCGAGCGGATCCTGAAATCCGGGCTGGAGGCGTTCTCACCGAAACTTCAGCCCGCCGGGACTGATGGTGGCCGCGTTGTGGGAGGTGAATTCAAGCGGCAGGCACAATCGTGAGTGGCGCGGTGATCCCTGAGCGAGCTTGCCGCCAGGCAGGTGAAAAACCGAATGAGGTTTTGCCGAGGGTTTGATTTCACATGTCGGCACGCTCAGGAGGAACCTTCAGGTTTTGAACTTGCCTCTGATCGAAAATCGGGGAAACCGAGGATGCGGGGAATGAGACTTCCGGCGGGCTTGAGGATGAAGAAAACACTACGGCTGCGGGGGTCGTGGGTCCAATTCGTTTCGCAGAGCGGTTCGGGGCGCTGCTTGCCGGGCGGGAGGAAATGGATGTTGACGTGATAGTCCTCCAGTCTGGTGGCGGGTGCGTCGAGAATGAGGCGGGAGTTCGGCTCGACGAGGAGTTTGCGCGAGCCGACGATGCCGCCGACTTTGTTGTCGGTGAGGTTGTACCAAAGCATTTGGCCGCGTTTGAAATTCGCGGCATCCGCGTTGATGACCTGCATTTTGACCGGGGCGACCTTGTTCGTGGTATCGCTGGAGACGATCAGATAAAAATCGGTGATGGATTCCGCGAGGGCGGCCTTGGGTGCTTCCGCCGGGATGACGGGAGGAGAACCGGCACCTGCGGGGGCGGGCGGCGATGGCAGCATGGCGAGGCTGAGCGCGCTGGAAGGAATTTGATAGACGGGCGAGAATCCCATGCGGGTGAGTTCGACTTCCTGGGAGGTATTACCATCGAAGAGGTGGAGCTTCTCGGGAGCATCGCCCGGTCCGTTGAGGAAGAGGATGCGGCAAGTGCGGGCGGATTTCTCCGCGGCATGGGCGGCGAGCGAAACGAGCAGGAGGATGAACAGCGAAAGGCGCATGAAGTGTGGGAAATTTTGGATTTTAAATTTCCGCATCGTTGAGCCAGCGGAAGGAAATGATTTGGTAGCGGCGGCCGAAGATGAGGTTGGCGGCGGCTTTCGGCAAGGCGGTGATTTCCGGAACATCCGCTGGATCGACGAAATCGCGGGTGCGGCGCACGGTGGCCTCGCACACGGCGCGGGCGGTGATAATTTTTCCCGACGCATCGCGGGCATCGCCGTAGGCGCGGATGGTGAAGGTGTCGTCTCGGGCGGAGAGGATGGGGGCGATGGGGCGCAGGACATCGGCCTGGCGGGTCCAACCGGGGAGGCCATAGGCGTTGTACCCGACGGCGGCCTCCGGGAATTGGTATTGGGCGCTGCCGGCGGGAAGCGGATTGGCGACGGACGGCTTGGAGCCGCTTTCGAGGACGGCGTAGGGATTGACGGACGAGTCCTTTGCCAGGGCGTTGAGGGCCGCCTGGATGGTTCCGGCGAGAGCCCGCTTTTCGGGATCGGAAGCAGAAGTTAGCTGGCGGTTAACGAACTCGGCGAGCGAGAGGAAGGGGCCGCGGGCGCGGACTTGTTTGACGATTTCCTCGGCGAAGCGGTCGAGGGTCGGTTCGTCGAGTTTACGGTAGCCAGCGAACTCCGCGCTGGCGGAGAAACCACCGGAGGTGCCGATGGATTTGGCCTCGGTATCACCGGCGACGGCGAAGCGCGAGAAGGCGTAATCCTGCTCGCCGGAGAGTTTGCTTCCGGATGAGTCAATGTAAGGGATCTTCTGGTTGCGGGCGTGGCCCAACAAGGCACGCCAGGCTTTGACGGAGGTGGAGTTGACATTGAACATGCCCTCGACTTCGAGCCGGGAAGCGATGGTTTTCCAGGAGTCCGCCTTGTTGGCGTAATCATTGAACAACTTGTCGGCCCCGCTGGTGGTCTGGGCGACCGCGGCATCCGCAAGGATAGGTTGATAGGCTCGGTTAGGCAGAGGATCGATGCCGGAGACGAAGTCGGTGAAGGCTTTCTTGAGGGACTCGGAACTGGCTGGATTTCCGAGGTTGGCCGATTTCGGCGCGATGGAGGAGGCGAACCAATCATCGAAAAGAACGTGGTTGGCAGAGTAGAAGTCATCGTTCTGAAGGTCTTTAGGGCCGAGCGAGGAGTTCGAAGAATTGAAGACGGCATTAGCGGGAAGGAGCGGGCTGGCGTCGCTGTTGCCGATGATGTTGAAGGCGTAGGGTGGGATCGGGTTTTCGTAGCGCAGGTCCCAGTTCTGGAGTTCGGCGAGCGACTGGACGGGCTTGGTGGGGAGCTCGGCGATGACGCAGCGGGACAGGCCGTCGGCGCTTTGGAAACCGGTGACGATGAAGCCTTGGTTGGCGGAGTTCGAATTCGGGTAGGAATCGCCACCCGCGCCGGCGAGCTTGTCGAAGCTGTAATCGAACGGGGAGTTTACGGGGTGGTCGGTGCCGGGATAATCCCACTGGAGGTTGTATTCGACCGTGTCCTTGAAGCCCATGACGGTGTAGTTCACCAACGGGCTGGTCTGGACGAATCCTTTGGCGGCGAGGTGGGTGCGGCTGGCGGTGCGGGCACCGAAGATAGTGGTGAGAAAGGGCTGGGGATCGGCGCTTGATTTTTCGAGCGTGGCTGGCGTGAGGCCACCGATCGCCGGATAGACGGCTGCGGCGACGTTGGGTTTGTAAATCATCCGGTAAACCAGATGCCTTACGCCGTCGATTTCCATATCGAGATAGACTCCCACTCCGAGGGCGCTTCCAAGGTTGGTGCCATTGTCCTGGATCGTATCAAACCTGGCTTCCGCCGTGACATTGGTCGCGGCAGGGAGGGCCAGCTTGTTTCCATCATCCTTCAAGAGCGGGTAATAGTGGCCGCCCTGCTTGCGGAATCCGGGTTGGAGTTTGGCTGCATCGGAGGCCGCAACGGGGATGGCGGCTGGACTGAAAATCAAGGTTTCGCCCGGCTTGAAAGTGTAAGTTCCGTCAATTTGATAGATCACCGGACCTCCGCCGCCGAGTGCCAGGTAGGGCGGATCCGTGTTCTTCGCAGGCATCAAGCTGTTCCATTTCTGGTTTTGCACACCACCCACGTTGAATCTGAAAGCATTCGGCAACGGCTGATAGATCTTGAACACAAGTGGTTTCGAAGTGATGGCAACGTTGTAAGGGTTCCACATGGTGACCACGGGGGTAGCGAGAAGGCGGGGCTCGTAGGTGTTTGCGGGAGCGGGAGGGCTGGTTGCCTTGGCGGCCCAATGGGAGAACACCCACTGGACGCGGGCGATCACCGGGATGATGCGGACTTTGTGGAGGAAATTGTAGTTATCGGCAGCGCTGTTGGTATCGATCCGGTAAGAACTACTGGTGATCCTGGTGCCGCTAGAGGACATCGTTTTGTAGAGCGTGGCCCAGTTTTTGAGATTTTCCCAACTGCTGACCGCGCCGTGCTCGTAGATTGGAATTCCAGCGTCGCGGTAGCCGGACCAAGGGTAGAGCAGCGATTTGTCGGGGCGGTGGCCGCTGGTGGTGGGGATGTTGGCGAGCAGATCCTTTCCGGGAGCCACCCGGAAAAAGGGTTGGTTGGATTTGGAGAGCTTGCTCCAGTTCTCGGTAACAAGGGAGAAATCCTTGCGCCAGCCGCCGGTGGCGGTGTTGGTGAGCAGGCCGACGGAAGTGGCAGAGAGGTCGTGAAAAAATTCGATGGAGGCGTCCGTGGTTCCCGAATCAGCGATGAGATCGCTTTGGCGGAGGCTGATCGCCTTGTCCGCGGGCTTGGCATCAGCCAACAGAGACTCCATGCGGAAGACTTTCGGGTCGGCGATGGAGTGGGACTTGCTGTGGACGGACCATCCGGCGAAGGTGTCGTTGTTGGGCTTGTAAGGCTTGGGCAGACGGGCTTTTTGGTTTTCGCCGCCGATCCACCATGCCAGACCTCCCCTCGCACTGCCGGTAGTAACCAGGGAAGGAGCGAGATGGACCTGGAGTTTTTCACGCGCCGCTCCCGTGCCGACGGAACCCGCGCCGACAAGGGGGACTTTCCCCGTGCCCTGGGCCACATTCGGGGCGGCGGACGAGTCCGTGAGAGACGTCGGATTTCCGGACACCAGCCAGGAAAGGAAACGCGCTTTTTTGACCGCCTTGTAGTCGCCGCCGGGTGAAATCGGGCGACCGGCGGAGGGGCCGGTGGTCTCATGGTCCGTGCCCTCCCAGCTTTTCCAGACGCCGAGGACGGGTGGTGGATTTGTATCGTTTGGATCGACGATGCCGGCGTTGGCGGTGACGCGGGTGTCGGTGCCGGTTTGCTTTTGAAGCTCACCCAGAGCCAGCATCAGGGCCATGCGGGCGTTGGCGCGCGCCCTGCCCATTTCCATCACGCTGGACGAACTCCGCAGGGAGATGCTGGCAAGCGAAAGAAGCCCCACCGCGATCACGGTGAGCAGGATCATCAGCGAGAGGGTCACGATGAGGGCAAAACCCCTCTCCGAGAGGCGAGGTGGGGTTTCTGAGATCCGCTTCATAAAATCACATTGTAAACACAATACATCTACTGTCGACCGCTAAAATGAGAGAAATCTCGAAGATTGATTGGAAAATTTCAAATTCACGCGGACTTGAACGGTTTTTTTGGGGGGCTGAAAAACACGCACGCTTTATTCTCTAGTCGTTCACTTACGGTCCCGAAATGCCGGGCGCATCCCCTATTTGGGTGACAGCATGAGGTTCCAACGCCATGACAGGCCATACTTAGAGTCCATCGTGGGCGAGGGCGACGCCGTCCTTGGCACCGGAGCCTGCCAGACCGACGATGTGCTCGGTGCCGATGTCGGACGCGAAGATGTCCTTGCGCATTTCCGGAGTGTTCGAACCAGTCAAAGGCGACGGGTCCGCCGGATGGGGTCATTGCCCGGGGCGGTCAAGCAAAGGCTGGCGAGCATGCGTTGGATTCTCATGAATGTTGAATGACAAGCTTGGGGCGATGAAAAATCCATCTTTCTGGTCATGGTTGTGCGGGTGAAACGGAAACCTTAAGGCGGCCGAAGATTCGGGGCTCCGTTCCTTCCGGGACGGTGATGGTGACGGTGTCGGTGCCGGGCTGCGGGGTGTTGGGCTGGATGGCGACCATGCCGCCAGCGACGACGGGCACGTCAGTCCAGCCGGATAGATTGGTGCCGTATTGGAACGTCTGGGTCGTATCCGCCGTGGTGGCACTCACGCGGCGGAAGGTGAAGACGAGGTTCCCGGCTGTGGCGGTGGCGGTGGGAAGGATGCCGCTGGATGGGGTGCGTGGGTTTCCGCCGAGGACGTATTCGAGGAGATTCGCGACGCCGTCGCCGTCGTCGTCGCTGGATGGGCCTTCCGTCAGGTTGTGCATGCCGCGTCCGGACCAGGTGGCGTAGTCGGTGGATGGCAGACCGGTGGCCACGGTGAGCGTGCCGGTGCCGGTGATGAAGCCGGAGGTGGATGAATACACGCCGGGCGGCAATGGACTGCCATCGACCGAGAGGCTGCGGATCGCGTCGGTGCCGGTGAAATTCAGGTGGAGCATGGCACCGGCGGCGATGATGACGGAAGAGCTGTCAGCGAGAGACGCGAAGGCCAGCGAAAGCATGCCGCCGGAAACCGTGGTGCTGCCGGTGTAGCTGTTCGCGGCGGTGAGCGTGGTAGTCCCAGTGCCTGCCTGGGTCAGCGAACCGCTTCCGCCGATGGCGGAAGCGCTGAAGTCCGTGCCTTGGGTCACCGCGTTGCTGCGGTTGATGATGAAATTGTCGTTGTTGGTGATGGTGCTGCTGGTAGAAAGTCTGCCGGTGGTGCCGCCGTCGCCGAGTTGCAGCGTGCCTGCGCTGATGGTGGTAGCACCGGTGTAGCTGTTCGCGCCGGTGAGCGTCTGGGTTCCAGAGCCGAATTTCGTTAGACTGCCGATGCCGGAGATGACGCCGGAGAAATTCGTGCTGCTGTTGTCGATGCCGGTGATCAGGTTGCCGGTGATGAGCGTGACATTTCCCGCACCCGCGAGCGAGCCGACGACCAGATCGGGCGTGATGTTGGCGTTGCTGGTGTTGATGTCCACCATCGTGGTGTTGCCCGCGCCGCTCATCTGCGCGTTCATGCCGTAGCCGCCGCCGCCCTGGTTGTAGGCGATGACGATGTCGTGCATCCCGGCGGTGAGGGAGATGGAGCCGGTCCGCGTGGTGACTCCTTGGTCGAAATTGTTCGTCACCACCGCCTGTCCGTCGATGAAAAGCATCGAGCCGTCATCGCTGCTGGTGTTGAAGGTGTAGGTTCCAGCGGTGGTGATGTTCACTTTGCCGGAATAGAATGCCTCGAAATTAGCGGCAGCGCTGTTGTAAGGTGCCGGAAAACCGGAGCCATTACCCGCGAAGTTCATGGATCGTGCGGTTTGCACCAGCGAGGGTGCCGTGATGTTGGCACCGAAATGGTTCAGCAAAGCGGGAAGACTGGCGATGTTGGCCTGGCTGGCAGAATGGTTGTAGTAAAGTGCTGCCAGGCCGGTGCTGGAGGCGGAAGTGGTGGAAAGCGTCGCGCCGGATGCGAGCGACACCGCGCCCTTGGCCACGCCGCCCGCGCCGGAAACCAGAGTTCCCCCGTTGATCATGGTTCCGCCGGTGTAGGTGCTGGGGGCGGTCAACGTCAGCGTGCCGGCCCCGACTTTAGTGAGGCTAAAACTGCCGCCGTCCTCGTAGAATCCGGTGACCGTGAGGCTATCGGCATCGACCCCGACGGTGGTGCTGCTGCGCAGGTTGTAACCGGCCCCACCGAGGTAAGACGAGGTCAGCGCGTTATGGCCGCTGGTGCTGCGCACGGCACCCAACCCGCCAACGCCCGAGCCCCAAACGTGGAAGTGCTCGTCGAGGCTGATGCCACCTTGCAGGGCCAGCGTCGCGCCGTCCCGGATGAAGGTCATCGTGTCGCCTCTGAAGCCGCCGACTCCGAGCGCCGTGTGATTTGCTGCCACCAACGTGCCCGCGTAGATATTCGTTAGGCCGGTGTAGTTGTTAGCGCCGGAGAGCGTCAGCGTGCCCGAGGCAGTCTTGACCAAAGCACCCGTGCCGGAAATCAATCCGGCGAAGGTGGTATCGGCCACGTCGCCGACGGTGATGGCGACGTTGTTGATGATCTGCGCACCACTGACGCCGACCAGGGAACCGGCCGTTTGCGCCACGTCCAGCCGCAGCGTGCCGCCGGTGAGCGTCAGCGCTGTGCCGGACGGCAACGAGCCGGAAGCGGCATAAGTCAGGCGCACGTCGTCAATGGCCGTCGCGGAATCCCCGCCGTTCTGGATACCGGTGAAACTCAGCACGCGGCTGCCTGCCTCCAGGCGGATCCCGTGCACGGTGAACGTATTGAAGACGGCACCAGAGGCGAAACTGCCAGCCGGATGGTTTTTGACCGTCACGCCATCGATTTTTACGTCGATGCCGCTGTCGGCATAATTCGGGCGGTTAGCGGCTTTGAAGGTCAGGTCGTAGAAGCCACCGTCGGCCACGGTCAGAGTTTGCGACAAGGTGCCGCCGCCTTGCACGAAACCGACCTGGCTGCCCTCCGGCGCGATGTTGACCCACGGCGAGCCACTGCGACCGATGCCGGCCCCGTCGAAATTCCACCCTGCGCCGTTCGGGTTGTAACTCCAGCCGTTCGCGCCGAACGCCGGAGATTCGAATCCAGCATTCGGAATGGTCACGCGGGCCGAAGTTTCGGAGGCGACCCACAAGATGCCGGCGGCGACGGTCGTGGAACCGGTATAACTATTCGCGCTGGCAAGAATCAGCGTGCCATCGCCGGTTTTATTCAAGTGGGATGCGCCGGTGAGCACGCTGCCGATGAAGGCGCTGCTGCCATTTGCAACGGCGACGGTGGACGTGCCGGAAGCGGACGCCAGCGTCAGAGGACTTCCCACGAGGGAGTAGCCGGGGGTGGCGAAAGTCAGATTGCCGATAGTTTGAGGGACATCGACGGTGACGATGGTGCCGGGCGTCTGATTGAAGGTTGCGGTCTTGTCCGCGCCTTTGGCGACATTGCCATTCTGCCAGTTGCTGGTCTGACTCCAAACCCCGCCAACGAGGCTGGTCCAGACACCGTCAGCATCTGATTGGGGACCTGCGGTCACAATCAGCGAACCGGTACCGGCGAAATGAACCGCGTCGCGAGTCGCATTCCACGTGCCACGCACCTGCTCGACGCCGTCGATGACCAGCAGGCCGACAGTTTCGGTGACACCGGAGGCGAGGTTGAGCGTGGCGGTTCCGTTGAGCGTCACGGCAGCATTGTTTCCGACGGAGCCGCCGATGTTACGAATTTCGCAAGATGCGCCGGAGGCGACGGAGAGGTTGCCGGAGCCGAGCGTGCCGGTGGCGTCCACTAACAGGAATCCGCTATTGACCGTCGTGCCGCCGGCATACCCATTTTCCCCCGAGAGCGTCAACGTGCCCGAGCCGCTCTGTGCGAGTGAGCCTGTGCCGTTGATGACATTGCCAACCGTCAGGCTGTCACTGCGGTTGAACACGAGCGAGGCGTTGTTGGTCACGATTCCGCTGCCGAGCGTGCCACTGGTGCCGCCATTGCCGATCTGCAAAGTGCCGGCGATGATAGTGGTGTCGCCGGTGTAGTCGTTGGCACCGGAAAGCGTCAACCTGCCCGCGCCGCTCTTGGCCAGGCCGTCCGCGCCGGATAGGGCAGCGGCTATGATGGCGGTGCAGCCGTCGCCTACCGAGACAAGCGGCTTGCCGGAGGAAACATCCAGCGTCAGAGCGTTACCGGTGATGGTATAACTGCCTATCGCGAAGGCAAGACCGCCGATTGTTAGGCCTGCCAAATCCTGGTTGATCGTGCCGCCGGCAGCGAGATTGAACGTGGCGCTTTTGTCGATTTCGCCGGCGATCAAGCCACCCAGCCAGTTCGCGGCTGCGGACCAGTTGCCCCCGGAGGCATTCGCCAAGATGCCGTTGGCAGGAACCCGGCCCGGGGTGGCAGCGACTTGGACGGAATTGACGGACTCACCCGTGCCACTCACCGCCGAGACGACATAATAATAGGTCGTGCCGTTTTGTGCGGTGGTATCGGTGTGGCTGGTGGCGGTCGCAGTGCCAAGCGTGGTGTAGGGCCCGCCATTCGTGGTGGACCGCTTGATGTTGTAGCTGGCGGCATTGGTAACTGCCGTCCAAGCTAACTGGACCGACCGGTCACCAGCAACAGCGGTCAGGCCGACCGGATAGCCACCGGTGATGGAAACATTGCTGAAGACCGCGGTATTGAGTGCCGTCGTGTTGCCCGAACTGACGACCAGGCCGACATAGACCGTGCCCGTCATGGTGACCGTGCGCGCAGTGAGGGACGTCCAGGTTGCGCCGTCGGCCGAATGGGCGGCGGTCAGGGTGTTGCCGCTGCGGATCAGACGCACCCAGCGCGGCGGAGTCGTGTTCGAAGTGCTAGAACTGGTGGTGCCGCCGACCGTGGTGCGACGTGTGTTATAAACTGCAGTCGTCCCCAGCAGCGTGGCTGCTTCAATCGCGTTGGCGTTCAGCGACTGGCGGATCATCACGCCGGCCCGGCGAGAGGTCGTGCCGCCGGTGCCGAGACTGTCCACGCGGGCGATGATCGTGCAGTCGCCGACCACCGGAAGATAAACAAAATGGAATGCGTCGGCGGTACCGGTGGCACCGACGCCAGCTCCTGCCGATGTGAACGTGCCGGCGGTGTAGGTGACGTTTCCGGCCAGACCAACCGTCCCTGCGTCCGCCTGGATCCAAGGCGGCGGCAGTGCTCCGGCCACCCCTGTTGGAGTGGCGCTGACTTCACCGGAAACGGCACCGGACTGGGATTGCACCGAGTAATAGTAAGTCGTGCCGTTGACCGCCGTGTTGTCGGCATAACTGTTGGCGGTGATGCCGCTGGCGATGATCGTGTGAGCCCCGCCGGGAGAGGTCGCGCGAAGGATGGTGTAGGTGACGGTTCCGACATCGACCGGCGTCCAGCTCAGGCCGACCGTATTGAAGCCGGGTGACGCCGCAAGATTGCGAACGGCAACCGAGAAAAGGGCGCTGGCCACATCGGAAAAGGCACCCAGACTCGATTGCACCGTGTAGTAATAGGTCGTCCCGTTGACCACCGCGCTGTCGAGATAGTTGGTTCCGGCGATGTCAGTGGCGATCACCGTGTAGGGTCCGCCGGATGTCGTGGCGCGCCGGACGGTGTATGAGGTGACGCCAACTTCAGGCGAGGCCCACGTTAGATCAATGCCGCCCGCCCCGGACGTGGCCGAAATGCCGACATCGATCTTGACCAAGCGGATTTGTTTTCCGGCCAGATCGTATTCCAGCCGGTAGCCGGCCGGCAGCCCCTCGACGGCGGCGAATGCCGAGCCTACAAGATTTCCAAAGGTCGCCAGCACGTATTCGCTCCGGCCCGTGCCACCCGCCCGCACCGTGATGCCGAGCGTGGACCCGGCTATGTTAAGATTGCCGGCCACGGCAAGAGAGTTGTTCGCCGCGCCGTCGATCGCGACGGCCAAGCGGCCGCCAAGCGTCACGGAGGAGCCTGCCGTCAGCGTGGCCCCCGCCGTTGATCCCGGCGCAATCGTCGCGCCGCTTGGGACTGTGATTGCGCCGCCGATCCAGCCGCTCCCGCCGACCGTCGCGCCGGAAACCAACGTGACCGCCGAGGCCGACGCAGTGCTGCCGTCCACTAGCAGCGTGCCGCCATTGACCGCGGTCGCGCCATTGTAGCTGTTGCCGCCGGAAAGAGTCATGATGCCGTTGCCCTGTTTGATGATGCCGCCGTAGCCGCCTAATGGAATGGAAACCAGCAAATCGCAGGTCGCATCGGAGCCGCGCGCGATGTCGCACAGCAGGTCATACCAGTTGATGACCAGAGCATAGTTCGGCGCGGCGTTAAAGAGGTTCCGCTCGCCGCCTGTGGAGCGGATCGTCATGCCCCCGTTCGCCTTCCAGTCGAGCCAATCCCATGAACCTCTGTTGGTGAGTGTGCCGGCACCGCCGGAAAGAAACTCGACGGTAACGGCATTGAAGGTCAGGGGGGAGACCACCCCGGAAACGGCAAACGTGGCTCCCTTGCCGATCCGGAAGGTGCCGGACGCCTCATTTCCCTGCCACCATACGGAACTCAATTCCAGCGCGCCTTCTTCGATCGTAGTCCCGCCAGTCCAGTTGGCGGAACGGCCGAGCCAGAGCGTGCCACCGCCGGTTTTTTTGACGGCGAAATTGTTATCATATTGCCCGGGGCCGCCCAGCGTGCCGACAAACTGGTTGTTGAGACCGCTCTCAATGTTCAAGGTCAGCGTGCTGGGCGTCGCGCTGCCATTGATCAACCGGTCGCCGGCAAACAAACCTCCGTTATATCCATCGAACCCGGCCGTCCCTAATCCGGTGAGTTCCTGGTTGCAGCCGTTCAGTTTGAGCACGCCGACATTGACCGAGCCGCCATCGCCGAGCGTCAAAACCGTTCCCTTCGGCAGCCGGTTGTCCCCGCCGACCAGCGCCAAGGTTCCCACGCGCACCGCCGTTGCGCCGTTGTAGTCACTGATCCCGCCCAGCGTCAGCGTTCCGGTGCCGGCCACGGCGATGCCGCCCAAGCCCGTCAGCTGGGCGTTGATGGTTGCCCCGTGACTCTTCTGGTCGATCATCGTCTCAGGTCCGTTCAGGATTACCGGCTGGGTTCCCGCCAGCGTGTATCCGCCCGTTTCAAAAACCAGGCCGTCCGCCGCGACGGGCTCGGCCACGTTGACCGTTCCGCCAGCTCCGGCAAAGACCGCCGTGGTGAAAGTGTTTCGGTCCCACGCGCTGCTGGCCGCCTGGCCGGCGCTGGTGGACCAATTCACCGATGCGTTGTTCCAACTTCCCGCGCCGCCATTCCAATAGCCGCCCTCCGGTTTGTCCATCCAGCCCGCGCGGGCGGCATCGGCATATAGCCCGATCTCATTCACCGGAATCGCGCGCATGCCGAGTTTCCAGAACACCGTGGGGTCGATGTTCTTTTTGACTTCGCTGCCGTCGATAAACCCGGGGTCCGTGTCGGTGTTGGTATTGCCGATATACTGCCAGCCCTTCCAATCCGAATTCTCGACGT
>JBIHZT010000441.1:0-3901 GCA_044240265.1 Luteolibacter sp.
ACCTTCCACCGTGGCCCGAACTACGGCGGCTACCTCCAGGCCTGGCATCTCCGCGAGGCGGTGCGCCGCCTCGGCCATCAGGCGGAGATCATCAATTATCAAAACCCGACGCTGCGCGCCTCGGAGCGCCCCATCCTTCACAACTACCACCCGGCCACCCTCCGCCACGCCTTCCGCGTCTGGCGCAAGTGCCGCCCGTTTCACCACCTTGTGGACGCGTTTTCTCCCTTCCCCTTCACCACCGATCCCGCAGCAGTCCCTTGGCGGGATTTTGAAACCGTCATCGTCGGTTCGGATGTCGTCTGGGATTTCCAAACCCCGCACTTCGGGCATGATCCCACCTACTTCGGTGCCCACCCGGCGCAACTAAACACCCGCTTCATCAGCTACGCCGCAAGCTGCGGCCCGGCCAATCCCGACCAGAATGTTCCCGCCTGGGTGAACCAAGGACTCCAACGCTTTGCCGCTATCTCCGTCAGAGATGAATCCACCCTGCAACTGGCCAGCCAGGCCACGGGTTCCACGCCGCAATTGGTGGTCGATCCCACTTGGCTCAATGACGACCCGCCGCCACACCGCTCCATCGTCCCGGCCAAACCCTACGTCCTGGTTTACGGCAACGCTCTCGACGCCACCCGTGGGGCGGAGCTCCGCGCCTACTGCCGCAAACGGGGTTGGGTCATCGTCGGAGCCGCCAGCGGCTGGAAGTATGCGGACATCACCCTCAACGGCTTCGATCCCTTCCAATGGGTCGAGCTTTTTCAAAAAGCCGAAGCGGTGGTGACCGCCACCCTCCACGGACTGCTCTACTCCATCAAAGCCCAAAAGCCCTTTCTAATGATCGCCCTGCCTGCCGCAGCGAACAAATCCCGTACCGTCTTGGAACGCGTCGGTGCGCTTGATCGCCTAGTCGATCCCTCGAAGGCGTTCGGCGGCAAGCGCCTCGCACTGCTCGATGCCGGGAATGCTCCTTCCCCGGATGTGCCATGGATCGAGGAATCCCGCCATTTCCTCAACGCAGCTCTGACCCATCCCCCTGCATGAAGCGCCCACTTCACGTCGCCATTCTCGCCAACATCCCGCGCCATTCCACGCGCGGCAATTCCCAGGGCCGTGGTGGTGGCCATGGTGCCACCTGGCTGCCACCACTCGCGGATGCCTTTCTGGAACACCCGGAACTGAAAATCACCTGGATCACCTTCGACCATCTGGTGAAAACACCGGAAACCGACCATGACGGCAACCAGACCTTTCTGCGCCTGCCCAAACCCCACGACAAACTCAATCTGCTCCTTAACCAGCGGCTCACCCGCCGGATCCTCCGACGGGTTCTCCGCGATCTCCAGCCCGACCTCATCCACGCCTGGGGCACCGAGTGGACGTATGCTTCCGTCATGCAGGATGTCTCGCTGCCCCGCATCCTGTCCGTCCAAGGCTGCCTCACCACCTTCAACCGCGTCTGGAAAACCTCGTGGGTCCACCGCCAACTCGAAAAACAAGAACCCAAACGCTTCGCCGAGGCGAACGTGATCACCTGTGAATCCCTCTGGAGCGCCGAACAGGTCCGGGCGCTGGCCCCCCATCAAGACATCCGGATCGTGGACTACGGTGTCCATCCCTCATTCTTCGAAGTCCCCTGGCAGCCCGACGCGCAGCATCCCACACTGGCATTCTCAGGCTCCGTGGATCGCCGCAAAGGCATGGACGTGCTGTTTGACGCGCTGGAACTTCTGCCCGATCGCACGTGGACGCTCCAAATCTACGGCCATGGCCCGATGGAAGCGGAACTCCGCGCCCGCAAGCTCCCCAAGGTCGAGTGGATGGGCACCCTTCGCTGGCAGGAAATGCAGCAACACCTGTCCCTCGCCTGGGGCCTCGTCATCCCCACCCGCGCCGATACCGGTCCGACCGTTGTCAAGGAGGCCCGCGTCATCGGCCTGCCCGTCATCGGCACCCGCAACGGCGGCTTGCGCGATTACATCCGCCACGGTGAAAACGGCCTGATCGTTGAGCCACTGGATGCCCCCACCCTCGCCGCCGCTTGCGCCTCCCTGATGGAGGATTTCCAGTGCGTGCAAGCCATGGGCCGCAGCGGCCATCAGATGGACCGCGAGGCCTTCTCCGCCAGCCTGACCGCAAACAAGTTCTCGGCGATCTATCAGGAACTAGCGGGCAGTTGATCGGGATAACGTGGGGGCAAATCCATCACTGTTATACCAAAGCACAACTAACTTTCAAATGACATCGCCTTGTCAAACGCGCATGCTTTCAGCCGGATCATCCCCCCCTGCTGACTTATTCACAACTGTCACTCACTCGTTTTCTTTTGGTTCGGTTGGCTCCTCATCGGCCAAACCAGCGGACAGGCAATCGTTTCCGAATCCGCCCCCTCCCCGGCTCTCTCGTTCGTGCAAGGGATGAGTCTGGACGGTCAGCCACAGCAGCACGTCCGCATCACCTTCTCATCGTTTCTGGGAGCTACCTATCAAGTCAAAACTTCGGATAACCTGGTCGTCTGGACAGATCTCGGTGCCCAAATTCGCGGGAATAACAGCCTCATCGAGGCATTCGACCGCTCGGCGATGGGCAATGCCAGATTCTACCGGATCGAGTGGAATGCCCCTGAACCACCCGTCCTGCCGCCTTTGGCGACTTTCTGCGCCATCGGAGACTCGATCACCGACCGCTCCAGCTACAGCCTGCCGGCGATTTATCAGGGACTGGGTTATGACCAGAGCGGCTGGGGTGCGATTCTTGAACAATATTCCAGCCGCCGCCTGCAATCCGCCGCCCGCAGCAATGCCTTCAAAACCGACCGGGATCACGGCTATTCAGGCATCACCACCTGGATGTTTCTCGATGGCGGCGGCTGGCTTCCTGCCGGCCTTGTCCCTATCAACGACGCCATCGCGAGCAATCCGGATTGCTTCATCGTCCACATCGGCACGAACGATATTGCCGCTGACACACCGTCCGTGATCGTGGCGCGGATTCATGCCATTTGGGACCACCTGCTCGCCACCGGCAAACCCGTCATTGGAACCGACATTCTTCATCGCCCGGCGGCTTACCCGGGATGGAACACCACCTACCGCGACCGGGTGAATCAAGTGAATGCCGCTCTGCGGGCAAGCTGGCAGTCTAAGGGGCTCGCCTCTTATCGCCCATGGGACGACCTCATCGACAAGGATTCCAATGGTTTTGCGATGAACTATGAATTCCCCAACGATTACGTCCATCCCACCATGCGGGTGGGTCTCGCACTCGGCAAAGACCTTCATCAAATCCTTGCCGTATCCTACGCAGGTGCTGCCCCGGTAATTCCCGAAACAGCAAACCCGGCTTGGATCACTCCTAATCCAGAAACTTCGGGACCAGGAAACCTGGCGACTTCTTGGAACAGCTATGGTATGGGAACGGAAGGAACCGATGTGGCGTTTTCCAAAACCTCCGATACCGAGGGTGACTGGCAGCGGGTGACCGTGATCAAGCCCCAATCTTACAGCACCCGGGGGATCTATTCCCGCCAAGCTGAGGCGGGCTCCACCTGGCAGGTTGGCGACCGCTGTGTGGCCACCGCCCGGATTCGTGTTCCAGAAGGAACCAACTTGAGCGGGATCGGACTCGACGTGCAGTGTGTCGGCGCGTCACCCGCATGGATCCAACCCGCCGAAGCCGTCAACACCACGAATACTTCGCCGATTGGATCCTATGATACCACCATCATCTCCGACCCGTTCACGATTCCAGCCAACACCACTCAGGTTTGGTTTTTAATGCGGGTGGTTGGGGGAACAGGCAGCTTTGAGTTCCGCCAAGCCGGAATCTTCCGCCTACCTCCGTGACTTGTCAGGTGCCGGCCCTCCGGTCCACCGATCCACCGATCCACCGATCCACCGAT
>JBIHZT010000031.1:0-13237 GCA_044240265.1 Luteolibacter sp.
ACCTGGGAGATCTCGACGAGTTGCGGCCCGCGCGGACCTTCCTGGTAGAGTCCGTGGATCCACTGGCCGAGGCGCAGGTTGTATTTGCGGATGGTTTCCGGGGTGACAAAGACGTCGTCACGGGCCTGCTCGAAATTTTTCCCGGGGAGGCGGAGGAAGCCGAAGCCTTTGGGGGCGAGTTCGAGCAGTCCGTCGGCCTCGATTTTCGGGCCGTTGAGCAGGGCGGGGCGGCGGTCTTCGGCATCGCTACCGGGTCCCTGGGTGCCGCCGCCGTCGTGGCGTTGGCGGCCGGGCTGGCCCTGTTGGCCGTGCGGGCCGAGCTGCTCCTGGCGCTCGTTTTTGCGGCGTTTGCGTTTGTCGCGGCGGCGCTTGCTGCGGCTTTCGGTCTGTTGGCCCTGGCCTTGAGGGGGGCGTTGCTGTCCTTGTCCGTTGCGGTTCTGTGGCTCGCGCTGTTGGTAATTCTGCGGCGGGCCGCCTTGGGGCGGGCGCTCGCGAGGTGGTTCCTGATCGCGTTGCCCGGGTGCGGGTGGCGCGGTTTCGCGATTGGGCGGCGGAGCGATGGTTTGGGGAAAGGGGGTGGACTCGGGTGGCGAAGCCGGCGGCTGGGGCGCGGGTTTGTGGGCGCTGACCGGACCACCGCCGGGCACGCGGCCGAAGCGGCGCGGGGCGTCTGCGGCGGGCGGGGGCTCGGGTTCGGATTTGGGCTTGGATTCGGGCGACTCCGCAGCGACTTTTTTCGCCCGTGAAGGGCGTGCAGGGCGGGCGGGTGCTTCGGTGGATGGCGCTGGTTTCGCGACCGGTTCCAAAGTAAAGGGCAGTTCCGGACTCAGGTTGGCGGACTTGGCGGCGGTCTTTTTGGCGGCGGTCTTTTTGGCGGCGGTCTTTTTGGCGGCTGCTTTTTTGGCGGTAGCCTTTTTCGCGACGGCCTTGGTGGCGGTTTTGGTCGCTGCTTTTTTGGTCACTCGCTTGGTGGCGGGGGCGGCGGCATCAGTGATTGCTGAGGCCGGTGGCGCGGGGTCCTGGTCGGTGGTATTGCTCATCCGGAATCGATTTAGAGGATAGAAAAATGTTGGAAGTGGCTAGGATGCGAGTTGGTCGAGGATTTCGTCCGCGACTTCGAAATTGGTGAAAACGTTCAAGGTGTCGGGGTAGTCGTCGAGCAGGTCATGAAGCTTGAGGACTTGACGGGCGATGGCGAGGTCGCTGACGACGGAGGGGGTTTGTGGGACGGAGATGAGTTTTTCGGAAATGGGCTTGAGCCCGCGTTGGCGGAGCGTGTTTGCGACGGTGCCGAGTTCGTTGGCGGCGGTGAGGATCAGGTGTTCGTCGGCATCGCTCTGCACATCATCCGCGCCGGCCTCGATGGCCGCCTCGATGATTTCCTGCTCGGGAAGATCCGCGGCGAGGATGCGGATCTCACCCTTGCGGTCGAATTGATAGGAAACGCTGCCGGGCGTGGCCACACTGCCGCCGTTTTTGGAGAAAATCAGGCGGATGTCTGCGGCGACGCGGTTGAGGTTGTCGGTGGCCATTTCGATGATGAATGCAATGCCTGCGGGGCCGTAGCCTTCGTAGGAAATTTCCTGGATGGCGTCTCCGCCGAGTTCGCCGGTGCCTTTTTTGACGGCGCGGTCGATGTTGTCCTTGGGCATGGAGACTGCCTTGGCGCTGTCGATGGCGGTGCGAAGCCGGGCGTTTGCAGCCGGGTCTCCGCCACCGGCGCGGGCTGCAAGGGCGATTTCATGTGCGCATTTGCTGAAGACCCGGCCTTTGATGGCGTCAACTCTGGCTTTGATGTGCTTGACCTTGGACCACTTGTTGTGACCGGCCATGAGGAATGGAAATAGGGGTTGGGGTGAAGCGGTTGGGGCCGGTGGACAAGTGGGATGACTTGTTTGGTTGCGCCACAGGATAGGAGACGACGTTGCTGCGGATAGGCCGGTTTTGATTGGCTTGGAGATGATTCCAAGACCCGGCCGGGCAGGTGGGCGTCAACCCAGGTGATTTACGGGAACTTCGACAGAAAACTCCGTTCCGTCGGTCCAGCGAGAGGAGACTGTGACACGCGGGATCGCTTGGCAATTGAAATTTTCAATGCCTCCGGGCGCGGTTTCGCGCCGTCGGATTGGTTAGGATCGGGAATCGCCCGGCATGGGCTGCGACTTCTTTCAATCCTGTTGTTCGAGGATCCAGTTGGCGATTTTCTCATCGTCGGCACCAGCGGCCCAGAGATGGCGGAGAAAGTCGGCCGGGTGAATGTCGCCGTGTTTTTTCATGAAATTCCGGTCTCCGCCGCAGCCGAACATGAGGTCTGGATCCAGTTCCCCGCGGAGTTTCGCCCGGCCTTTGGCCAGCAGGCGGGGCAGGTAAGGCATGCCTTTGAGTTCATCACCGAAGGAGGGGACTTCATCCCGGGTCAGGACCTTGTCGCTTGGGATGCCCTTTTGAATCGTGTGGAAATAGTCGCGGCGCACGGCGGCGACAAGCAGCGCGGTTGAGACTGATGGTTCCCCCTCGCCGCAGAAATCCTCGACGAAATCGAAAAACTCCCTTGGCTGGCAGCCGATCCGGGCGAGGAACGCGAGGTCTTCCGGAGTGTAATAAGTTCCAAAATCCACATTGCCGGACTTGAATTCAGCCGCGCAACGGTCGAACAGGGCGAGAAAGGTGTCGTTCCAAATCATGGGCGCATTGAAGTCGGGGGATCAGTCTTCCGCACGTTTTTTCTTTTCGAGCGGGGCGATCGCGTCGATCGCCGCGAGCACGGCCTCGTCCGGCATTGGCGATTGCAGCGCGTCCAGCGAGTCGTCGAGCTGGGCGACCGTGCGGGCACCGATGATCGATGAGGTGACAGCGGGAAGGCGGAGCGTCCACTGGATGGCCAGATGATTGAGCGAGGTGTCTTGGGCCGCGGCGAGCTCGCCGAGGGCGCGGATTTTTTCCTGCTGGGCGGTGACTTGTTCGGCTTGGAGGAACCCTTCCGAGCGGGCGGCTCGTGAGCCCTCCGGGATGCCGTCGAGGTATTTCGGAGTGAGCATGCCCTGCGCGAGAGGGCTGAAGACCACGCAGCCGATTCCTTCATCCAGCAGATAATCCAGAATGCCCTCGGCTTCCGGCCAGCGGTTGAGGATCGAGTAGGGTGGTTGATAGATCAGGCAGCGGACGCCCATGTCCTTGAGGATTTTAACGGCTTTTTTCAGCCGCTTGAGCGGATATTTCGAGAGTCCGACGTAGAGTGCCCTGCCGCTTTCCACTGCGGTGACCAGCGCCGACATGGTTTCTTCGAGCCGGGTGTGAGGGTCCGGGCAGTGGGAGTAGAAGATATCGACATAGTCCTGGCGCAGCCGTTTGAGCGATTGGTCGAGCGACGCGAGCAGGTGCTTCCGCGAGCCGGCCTGGCCGTAAGGGCCGCTCCACATGTCATGGCCGGCCTTGCTGGTGATGATGAGTTCGTCGCGATGGCAGGCGAAATCCTCGACCAGAATCCGGCCTACATTCTCCTCGGCCGAGCCGGGCGGTGGGCCGTAGTTGTTGGCGAGGTCGAAGTGGGTCACCCCCCGGTCGAACGCGCGGCGCATGATCCGCCGGGCCTCCTGGAAATCATCCGCATGGCCGAAATTGTGCCAGAATCCCAATGAAATGGCCGGTAGAAGTAATCCGGAATCGCCGCAGCGCCGGTAAGGCATGCGGCCGTCGTAACGCGCTGGATCAAACATGGCGGTAAGTTGAAGAGCCGCCCCGTAATTGCCAAGCTCAACCATGTGACACGTCCCCGGCGGGGGCGGTCAACTTCTCGCTGCATGCCTGAGTGCCGGTGTGGATGCAGCCGGATCCGCCCTGCCTATAGGCGATTTACGATGCTGAAATGTGGTGAAACAAACATCCCGGTTCCTGAGTAGAGGCATCGCACGGTCGGGTTGGAAAATCGGAAAACGCGTGAGATCTGCCCGTCATCGGAGTATTCATACGAACCACAGTGGAACGAGCTCGCAAGCAGTTCGATCCCATTAACCCGACTTCCATGCGCTATCACTATTTTTTCGCCTGCCTCGCCGCCACGATCATTGGCATTGGTTTCTCCAGCGCCGCCCCTGCGCAACCGAATCTCATCTGGATCATGGCCGACGACCTCGGGTATTCCGAGCTTGGCTGCTACGGCCAAAAGACCATTCTTACGCCTAACATCGACCGACTCGCCTCCGAGGGCATGCGCTTCACGCATTTCTACGCGGGCGCCGCCGTCTGTGCGCCCTCCCGCAGCGTGCTGATGACGGGACTCCACCACGGCCACACCCGTGTCCGCGGCAATGCCAGCATTGCGAGACCGGAGTTGCAGGCGCTCAAGCCCGGCGATGTCACCGTGGCCGGCGTGCTGCAAAAGGCCGGCTACAAGACCGCGCTCGTCGGCAAGTGGGGGCTTGGTGACATCGGCCCCGCTGACAGCGGGCTTCCCCGCAAACACGGCTTCGACCGTTTTTTCGGTTATTTGAATCAAAACCACGCCCACAACCACTTCCCGGATTTCCTTTGGCGCGATGAGGAGCGCGTGAAGCTGCCTAACGTCATCCAGCCCGTCGGCACCACCGGCGGGGGCTACGCCACCGGGGCGAAGGTGTTTGCCGACGATCTTTTCGCCGACGAGGCGCTGAAGTTCGTCAGTGAAAACCAAAAGCAGCCGTTTTTCCTCTACTGGAGCATGGTCGTCCCCCACGCCAACAACGAGCGGACCAAGGCCCTCGGCGACGGCGCGGAAGTCCCGGACTACGGCCCCTATGCCGACAAAAACTGGCCGGATCCAGACAAGGGCCATGCCGCGATGATCACCCGCATGGATGGCTATGTGGGACGGATGACGGCTCATTTGAAAAAGCTCGGTCTCGCCGAGAACACGCTGGTCGTTTTCACCAGCGACAACGGCCCGCATGACGAAAGTAATCACGATCTAACACGGTTTGATCCGGGCGGACCTTACACCGGCATCAAGCGCTCCCTAACCGACGGCGGCATCCGCGTCCCCTTCATCGCGTGGTGGCCCGGCATGGTGCGGGCCGGCAGCGAGTCAGCGCATGTCGGTTATTTCCCCGACTGGCTGCCCACCGCCGCCGCGCTCGCAGGAGCCCCTGCGCCGGAGAGGACCGATGGCATCAGCCTGGTCCCGGTGCTGACCGGCAAGCCCGGCGCGCAGAAGCAGCACGAGTTCCTCTACTGGGAGTTCCACGAAGGCGGTTTCAAGCAGGCCGCGCTCTATCAAGGACGCTGGAAAGGCATCCGCAGCGGTGGTCCGGCCGCGCCGGTGCGACTTTACGACCAACAGAACGACGTGGCGGAGAAAAACGACGTCGCCGCGCGACACCCCGAAGTCGCCGAAAAGATCAGCACCTACCTCGAAACCGCCCGCAGTCCGCTGCCCGAATGGCCGCCACGCTGGGAGGCTACGAAGAAAGCGGATTCAAAACCCGAATCATGACAAGCCGCGCTTCCCTTGTCTTCACGTTTCTTGCCGCACTTCTCGTTTCCCCGGGATCATTGGCCGCCGGGCGTCCGCCGAATATCGACCGCCTCGCGCGGGACGGAGCGAAATTCACCGGCGACAACGGCGGGCTCTCTACCGGCGAAGGCTCGCCCACCTCGAATCTTCCGCTGCGCGGCGGCAAGGGCTGGATCTATGAGGGCGGCATCCGCGAGCTGTTGATCGTGCGATGGTCCGCCGTGGTCAAGGCGGGCGGCATCGTCAGCACGCCGGTCAACAGCCCGGATTTCCTCCTCTCTCTGCTAGAAGCCGTGGGCGCGAAACCCCGGTCCGGCCAGACGCTCGACGGCGTGAGTCCGAACCGGTCAAGGTGTTCATCATGATAGGGCGGTCCAGCAGATTCGGCATGGGACATGTCAGCCGGCAACAAGGGGGAGGCTCTTGAACAAGCGGACAAATGATCGTAAAGCTTACCCGCGTAGTTCGGCTTGAAATACATTACGGCAATTGAAAGACAGGCGGTCGCAAATCGGTATTCCGGCGTCATGAAAACCCGTATCTTGATTGGATGGATGTCACTCGTTGCGGCGGTGGCCCAGGCAGACACCCTGCTGGTGGAGGCCGAACAGTTCGCCGACAAGGGTGGCTGGGAGGTGGACACGCAGTTCATCGAGAGCATGGGCTCGCCGTATCTCATCGCCCACGGCCTCGGCAAGCCAGTCGCGGACGCTTCCGCCACGGCGGAAATCAAAGACGCCGGCAACTACCGGATCTGGGTGCGCACGCTCGATTGGACGAAGCGACTCGGCCGCCCGGCGGGTGCCGGGTCATTCGAGCTGCTCGTGAACGGGAAAAAAACCGGCGAAAATCTTGGCGTGGGGCCGGACTCGTGGACTTGGCAGCCCGCCGGGAATGTCGGCCTAACGGAAGGGCCGGTCTCCCTCGCCCTGCGCGACCTCACCGGCTTTGATGGCCGTGTGGATGCGGTCCTGCTCAGCAATGATCCGGATTTCACCCCGCCGGAAAACAACCACGTCGCCGACCGCGCGACATGGAAATTCCGCGGCGCGCCCGGCAACGGGGAGGCTTTCGACGACTTCGATCTGGTGGTGGTCGGCGGCGGCTACGGCGGACTCGGCGCGTCCATTTCCGCCGCGCGGATGGGAGCCAAGGTCGCGCTGATCCAGAACCGCCCGGTGCTCGGCGGGAACGGCTCGTCGGAAATCCGTGTGTGGGCGAAGGGTGAGCTTCCACCCGGCGATTATCCGCTGGCCGACATCGTCCGTGAAATCAAGGACGGGGCCAAAGCCTCTCCCGCCCCGGCCGCGGAGTTTGTGGATGACAAGAAGGAACGCGTCGTCCGCGCCGAGAAGAACATCACGCTCCTGCTAGGCCACCACGCCTACGGGCTGGAAATGGCCGGAGATAAGATCGCCGCGGTCAAAGTGCTGGAAGTCGGAACCGGGCGGATCAAGCGCATCGGCGGCCGGTTTTTCGCCGATTGCACCGGACACGGGTTCATCGGCCAATGGTCCGGCGCGGATCTAACGATGACCGACAAGGGCCGCATGGGCATGAGCAACATGTGGATGTGGGAAAACACCGCGGAGCCCGTCGGGTTTTCGGAACGCCCGTGGATGCTCGCGTTCGACACCGGGAGTTTTCCCTATCCGCGCCGGGGCCACGCCGAGTGGTTCTGGGAGAGCGGCTTCGACAAGCACCCGGTCCGCGAGCTGGAAATCACCCGGGATTGGAATCTCGTTGCCGCGTTCAGCGCGTGGAACGCGATCAAGAACCGCAAGGCTCACGCCGGGCGTGACCCCGACGGCCATTCGAAAGCGCAACTCACCTGGCTCGCCTACGTCGGCGGCACCCGCGAGACCCATCAGTTGTTAGGCGACGTGATCCTTTCCGGCGAAGACATCGTTTCGAAAAAGGAATTTCCCGACGCGGTGGTGCGAACGACATGGAGTATCGATCTGCACTATCCACAGGAGGAATACGTCAAAGTGCTTCCCGAGCACCCGTTCATCGCCAGGGCGAATCATGGCAAGGGGGTGGACAAAACCGTCGGCTATCCGATTCCATACCGCTGTTTCTATTCGCGCAACGTGCCGAACCTGTTCATGGCCGGACGCAACATCAGCGTCGAGCGCAGGGCGCTCGGCACGATCCGGGTGATGAATACCATCGCCATGATGGGCGTGGCGGTTGGTCGCGCCGCCGCCCTCGCCACGGTCCGTGATTGTTCGCCGCGTGAAATCTATTCCAAGTATCTCGACGACGCGAAATCGCTCTGGCGCATGCCCGGCGGACAACGCTACAACACTCTCGATGAGCTGCGCAACGCCCTCGGGTCGAATTCCCGCTAGACGAGCCTGGCGGCGTGCCGCCGTCGGCGGATTCCGTCTCGCGCTGCTCGCCGCGGTGTTTTTCGCGCTTGCCCCGCGCGGCATCAAGGTGTCGGGAACGGACCACTCGACCTTGCTTGCGGGCGCACGCGTGGTCATGCCGGAGGTGGTGAAGCTCGGCGGCGGGCGCGATGGTTTCCACGAGCTGTTGGATGCGGATGACAACCCGCGCGGCTGGGTCACCGGGACATTTCCCCACGCGGCTAACATCCGGGGCTACAACGGCCCGTCCGAGCTGCTGGTCGTGCTTGATACGGCGGGAAAGGTCCGCGCCGTGCGCCTGATCGACAGCGCCGACACCGCCGGTCACGTGGATAAAATCGTAGCCGATGGTGAATTCTGGGCGCAGTGGACCGGCCGGGGGGAGGCGGAACTCGGCGCCCTCGGCACGCCGCGCATCGTCAGCGGGGCCACGCTCACCAGCGAGGCGATGGCCCGTGGCGTCGCCGCGCGCTTCGGAGCGACCGGCATGGACGAGTGGTTCACCAGGAAGATCGAACCGGAGACGGTCGCGCGCTGGTTTCCGCAAGCCGACCGGATCGAGCCGGGCGGCGGGGCAGGGGTGAGCCGGGTTTTCTCCGGCGGAAATGAACTGGGTCTCGTTTTGCGCAGCAGCCGGATGGGCGTCGGTGCGCGCGGCTTCAACGGCGTGGCGGATGTGATCGTGGCGCTCAGCGGCGACACGGTGTACGGGGTTGGTTTGTTAGGCAGTCGCGACAACGAGCCCTACGTCGGCGACGTCATGGAGGAACTGCGTTTTGCCGACGGTTTCGCCGGACGAAGGATCGACGAAATTCTCGCCGCTCCGCGCGAGGACGGCCTGGTCGTCAGCGGCGCGAGCGTCACCGCCGGAGCGGTCACCGCCACCGTGCGCGAAATGTTGCGCCGCCACCAGGCGGAAGAACCGCCACGCGCGATTCCATGGGCGGCGCTTGGAGCGACGGTGTGGATCGCCGCGGGTGTGTTGGTCGGTCTCGGGCGGTCGGGCAAGCGGGTGCGGATCGGATTCGCCGTGGTTTCGGTGGTCGCCGGGCTGACGCTCGGGTGGATGCTCGGGCAGGACCAGTTGATCGGCTGGGCGCGTAACGGCGTCGGCCTTTCGAACGGCATCCCGCTTGTTCTTCTAACCGCAGTGGCCTTGCTGGTGCCGGCCTTCACCGGGAAAAACGTCTATTGCAGCCGCATTTGTCCGCATGGCGCGGCGCAGACACTGGCCGGCATGGCCGTCAAACGCCGCTTCGCCATGCCGCCGCGCCTGCACCGTCTTCTCCAGCGCGTGCCGTGGCTCACGCTGGTCGCAATCTGGCTGCTGGCCTTGATCGGTAGCGGCCTGCCCTTCGCCATGATCGAGCCGTTCGAAGTGTGGAGCGCCGGATTCTATGCCATCCTGCCTGCCGCCATTCTCAGCGTGGGGCTGCTCGCCGCGGTGTTCCTGCCGCAGGCCTATTGCCACTACGGCTGCCCGACCGGTGCCATGTTGAAATTTCTAACCCACTCTCCCGGAGATTTTACCCGCCGCGACGCCATCGCCGCCGCGCTGGTGGCGGCCGGGTGGATCTACAAGTTTGTCACATGAGACGCGCGCTGGTGATCGTTCTGGGTGCACTGGTCTTCATCGGCGTGCTGATTCTGAAGGGGGGCGGGACGTCACCGCGCCCGCCGCTCGTCGGTCGCGCCATGGGGACCTCCTGGACGCTCGCCTGGCGCGGTGACGTCCCGCCGGAACTGCGCCGCGAAGTTGCCGGGGTGCTTGAACATTGGGAACAGGTTCTGAGCCAGTGGCGCGGCGATTCCGACCTTAGCCGCTTCAACCGGGGCGAGCCCGCGAGCACCGGTCTGGCACGGGTGATCCGCCTCGCGGAAGCGGCGCGCGAGGCAAGCGGGGGCGCGTTCGACCATCGGATTCTGGCAAGTGTCCATGCCGCGGGATTTGGTCCGCCGGGCACCGGGATCGATCTATCTGCGATCGGCAAGGGCTTCGCCGTAGACAGGGTGGCGGAGCGGTTGCGCCAGCTCGGCGTGCGCGATTTTGTCTTCGAACTCGGCGGCGAGGTCATCGCGGGCGAGGGCGGCTGGTCGGTGGAAATCGAACGCCCGACTCCCGGTGCCCGGGAAGCTTCGCGCGTTCTAACATTGAATGGTCGCGCCCTTGCCACCAGTGGCAACTACCACCAGCCCGGCCACATCATTGATCCGAGCACCGGCAAGCCGGTGAAGCGCCCGGCCTCGTCGGTCTCGGTCATCGCCGCAGACTGCGCCACCGCCGATGCGTGGGCCACGGCGCTTTTTGTCCTGGGGCCCGGGTTTCGCGAGATCCCCGCAGGCATCGAAGTGACTTGGCAGTTCGAATGAACTCCCGGAATCGCCCGCGTCATCGAAGAGGGATTCACCAAACGCTGCTGCTTCTCGCTTCCGTCCCGATGGTTGAAAATCACGCGGATGAGGAGGTTTCTCCGCAGCTCGAATTTTCGAAGGATAAATCGCGCAATGCGCCGGGAAGTTTGTTTACCTCGTCGCCATGAAACCACTGGATGAGAGTGCTTGGCCGCGGCTGGTCCGGCCGGGAAGCCGGGTGTTTGTCGGCGGCGGTGCTTCGGTGCCGTTCGCACTGGTTGCGTCGATGTTGGAGAAGGCCGCAGGCTTCAAGGATGTGGAGCTGGTCCACATCCATGGACTGGGGGACACGCCCTGGATCGATCCTCAATACGAGCAGGTGCTGCGGACGAATTCATTTTATCTAACTCCAGCACTGCGCGACGCGGTGGAGCGCGGCCAGGCGGACTACACGCCGTGCGCGATGTCCGAGGTGGCATCACTCTTTGAACGCGGGCCGCTGCCGCTGGACGTGGCGTTGATCCAGGTGAGCCCGCCGGATGCGGACGGTTATTGCTCGCTGGGACCCAGTGTGGACATCGTGAAATCCGCCGCGCGGTGCGCGCGGGTGGTGATCGCACAGGTCAACCCGAAGATGCCGCGAACCTGCGGGGATACGCTGGTCTCGACGCGGAAAATCCACTGGTTCATCGAGCGGTCCGCCTCGCTGCCGGAGATGGCGGCGGGGGTTTTCGACGAGCGGCATGAGCGGATCGGCCATCACGCGGCGCAGTTGATCGAAGACGGATCGACCATCCAGTGCGGGCTGGGGAACAGCCCGGAGGCGGTGGTGCGGGCGCTGAAGAAGCACCGGCACCTCGGAATCCACTCGGGGATGTTCAATGACGCGCTGATGGATCTGGTGCGTTGCGGCGCGGTGGATCACTCGGCGAAAAACTATCTGCCGGGAAAAATCATCGCCAGTCACGTGCTGGGCAGCCGGAAGTTGTACCGGTTCGTGGATGGCAACACGGACATCGAGCTGCATCCGAGCGACTGGGTGAACGATCCCTATCGGATCGCGAGAAACCACCGGATGGTGGCGATCAACGGCGCGCGGGAAATCGATCTGACCGGGCAGGTCGTCAGGGACTCCAGCGGGCACCGGTTTTACGGTGGGATCGGCGCGTTGCAGGATTTCATCCGCGGCGCGGGGCGCAGCAGGGACGGGCGGCCGATCATCGCGCTGACGTCCACGGCGGATGCCGACGGGCGCTCGCGGATCGTCGCGGGGCTGGAATCCGGCAGTGGCGTCTGCACCGGCCGCGGGGACGTGCATCACGTGGTGACGGAATACGGGGTGGCGAGCTTGTATGGCCGCAGCATCCGGGAGCGGGTGGCGCGGTTGGTGGAGATCGCGCATCCGGCCCACCGTGAAGCGTTGTTAGCCGGAGCGCACGGGCGCGGATGGCTGCCCAGGTTTTTCACCATGCCGGGGGCGGCGAAGGTGGTGGATGACGTGGACTCCTCGTGGGTGGATTTTCAAAAGACCCGGCTGTTTCTCCGGCCGCTGCACCCGAGCGACATGCGGGCCTTGCAGGAGTTTTTCTACTCGCACGACGAGGAGACGGTGCGCCTGCGCTACGGCTATCTACGGGACAAGATGACCGGCGAGTCCGCCTTCAAGCTGGCGGCGGTGGACCAGGCGCGGGATCTGGCGCTGGGGGTTTTCGCGGAGCGGCACGGCCGGCAGCAGATGCGGGCGATCGGCCGCTACTATCTGGACGAGGGCGGGAAGAGCGCGGAGGTGGCGTTCGTCGTGCATGAGGAGAACCGGCACATGGGCATCGCCGGCTATCTGCTGGGCGAACTGGCGGCGGTGGCGAAAAAGCGCGGAATCTCGGACTTCTGGGCCAGCGTGCTACCGGACAACCGGGCGATGGCGGGATTATTCCTTGCTGTGGGCGCGGTGGAATCCAAGTCTGGCATGGATGGCGAACGTGAACTCAGGATGTCGGTGGACCGGATCCTCAAGACGCGGAAAAAATTTCTGGAGCGGAAAATGATCAGACGAATCGAACGATGAGTGACGAAATTCTACCGGTCGGCGTGCATGCTGATCCGTGCTACGAGCGCCACGACACCGGTCCGGGTCACCCGGAATCGGCGGCGCGTTACCGGGTGCTGGAAGCGGCGTTGGCGACCTTGCCGCCGGAGTTCGTCAGGCTTCCCGGCCGGCGGGCTTTGGTTTCGGAGATTCTACTGGTTCACGAGCATTACTATCATGACCTGGTCTATCGCGATGCGGAGACCTTCGCGGACGTGCTGCGGACGGGAGACACGGCGATCTGTGAGGACAGTTATGACGTCGCGCTGGAAGCGACGGGCGCGGTGCTGGAGGCGGTGGATGCGGTGATGCGTGGACAAGTGGCGGCGGCATTCTGCGCGGTGCGTCCGCCGGGGCATCACGCGACCGCAGCGCGCGGGATGGGATTTTGCATCTTCAACCATGTGGCGGTGGCTGCGCGTTATTTGCAATCGCGCCACGGGATCGGAAAAGTCGCGATCATTGATTGGGACGTGCATCATGGGAACGGCACCGAGGCGATTTTCATCGAGGACCCGACGGTGCTCTACATATCCCTGCACGAGGAGAACATGTATCCTTATACCGGCTACGCCTCGGAGCGCGGGCAGGGCGAGGGGGAGGGGTTCAACCTGAACATTCCACTGCCGGCGGATTCGGACGGAGCTCTCGCGCTGCGGGAATGGACCGCGCAAGTGGAACCGGCAGTGGATGCCTTCCAACCGGATTTCCTGCTCATATCCGCCGGCTTCGACGCGCGGGTGGACGATCCCATCGGCGGACTGCGCTGGACGGACGAAACGTTCGCGGAGATGACCCGGCGGAGCAGGTCGCTGGCCAGGAAATGGTGCGGCGGTCGCTTGGTTTCCGCGCTCGAAGGTGGCTACAACCCGGAGGGCCTGGCGTCGGCCGCGCTGGCGCATGTCCGGGCGCTGGCATGAGGAGGCTGTCGTCTGA
>JBIHZT010000442.1:0-3860 GCA_044240265.1 Luteolibacter sp.
GCTCAAGGACCATCTTCCCGCCGGTTCGCGGGCGGAGTCGCATTTGGTGGAAGCCAGTGAAATCACCCACGACTGCCTGCGCGAAGCCCGTGAATCGATCTGGAACATGCGTTCCCAAGTGCTGGAAAAAAATGATCTCGCCACCGCGCTGGCCGGGGTTCTCGACCAACTCACTGACAGCAGCGGCATCGAAGTCGGATTCGATCTCAAAGGCACTTCCTTCCGCCTGCCGCCCGTGGTGGAAAACAACCTGCTGCGCATCGGCCAGGAAGCGATCACCAACGCCGTCAAACACGCCGCCGCGAAACACATCGACGTCATCGTGGAATACTCTCCACGCCAGGTGACTCTCCGCGTCAAAGACGATGGCTGTGGCTTCGACCCAGCAACCGTCCAGTGCGACAACACCCACTTCGGCCTGATCGGCCTGCGTGAGCGCAGCGATGAGTTGGGAGCCACGATTCATTTCAAAACCTTACCCGGTCACGGCACCGAAGTCGTTCTGAAATACCCGGTTTCAAAACTTGGTTCAAAACCCTGAATTCACCATGAAATCCAAACCCATCCGCATCCTCATCGTTGACGACCACCCCGCGCTCCGCTTCGGCCTGTGCGGCCTGATCGAAATAGAGCCGGACATGACCGTGGTCGCGGAAACCGGCGATGGAGCCGAGTCAGTGGAGCTATACCACCGCCACCTGCCCGACATCGTGCTGATGGATCTGCGCCTGCCGGGCATGAGCGGAGTGGAGGCCATTCTGGCCATCCTCCACAAGTCACCGGCCGCGCGAATCATCGTCAACACCACTTATGACGCCGATGAGGACATCCACCGCGCGATTCAATCCGGAGCGAAATCCTATCTCCTCAAGGACATGCCCAAGGAGGAAATCCTCGGGGTTATCCGCTCGGTTCACGCCGGCGACTCAGTCCTTCCGTCCCAGATCAAAGAGCGCCTCAAAGAGCGCATGTCCCGCCCGGAACTCACCCAGCGCGAAACCGCCGTGGTCAAACTGCTTGCGAAAGGTCGCGGCAACAAGGAAATCGCCGACAGCCTCGGCATTACCGAGCCAGCGGTGAAGTTCCGCATCCAGCGCATCCTCACCAAGCTCGGCGCGATCGACCGCACCTCCGCCGTCATCGCCGCGCTGCGCCACGGCATCGTGCATCTGGAATAGCGGCGGCATCGGCGTCTGTATTTCACCCGCCCGCCGGTCCCGGTGGCCGAATTACTGGCCAAAAGATAGGCAATGCCCGCATGACAAGGATCATGCCGTCGAGGCATGATCACGGTCGGTAAATTCAAAAAACCTACAACCCCCAAAAAACACCACCATGAAATCCCGCCTCGCATTTTTCGCATCCGCCATCCTGACCATAACCTACGCCCATGCAGCGGATCTCACCTGGAACGACGGTGACAGCACCGGCAACTGGAATACCAGCGATGCCAACTGGACCGGCTCCATCTGGGATAGCTCGACGCCCGACAACGCTATTTTCGGCGCGACAGCCATCGGCACTGTCACGCTGACCGAATCCATCACCGTCGGCAACATCACGTTCAACAATGCCGGCTACACCATCGCCTCCGACACTCTCAATTTGTCCGGATCGACGATCCACACGGCGGCGGATGCCACCATCTCCTCGGTACTCGATGGCACCACCGGCATGATGAAATCCGGGGCCGGCATGCTCTCGCTCACCGGGGTCGGCACCTACAGCGGTGGCACGACCATCAATGGCGGCACCCTTTCACTGGAATCCACCACCAGCGATGTGGCGGTGAACGGCACCGTCACGGTGAATGGCGGAGGCATTCTGCGCATCGCCGGCCCCGATTGGGCCGGGTTCGGTAGCAACAGCGGTAGAAAAATCGATCTCCTCAACGTCGTGGGCGGCACCGTCAACAACACGCTCTACACCAGCTTCATCACGGACGCCACCATCAACATGACCGCCGGCACCATCTCGGGCGGTGAGATCAATTGGAGAAACAGCGCGCTGAACTCGTTGGCCAGCGAAAGCCCCGCGACGGTTTCATCGAAGTTCCTCATCCGCAACGATTACAATCCGGGCGTCGCCCTCGTCTTCGACGTAGCCGATGGTGACGCCGCCATTGATTTGCTGGTCAGTGGCAATATGAAAGAAGCCGCTTCCGGCGCCAGCGTTACCAAGAACGGCACGGGCGCGCTGTCGCTCTCCAACTGGAACAGCTACACCGGCGGAACCACGGTCAACGGTGGATCGTTGACGCTTGACTATTCCGGTGGCGTCGCAATTCGCGGCACCGTGACTGTGAACAGCGAAGGCACCCTGATCATCAGTGGTTCCGATTGGGTGGGCTTTGGCGAAACCAGCGGTGCCAAGATCGACACGCTCAATGTCGTCGGAGGCACGGTAAACAACACCCTGAACACGAGTTTCATTACCGACGCCACCGTGAACCTGACCGGCGGCACGATCTCCGGCGGTGAAATCCATTGGAGAAACTCCGCGCTCAACTCGCTGGCCGACGCCAACACTGCGACGATCTTCTCAAATGTAATGATCCGCAACGATTACAGCCCGGGTGTCGCCCTGGTCCTCGATGTCGCCGATGGTGAAGCCACCACCGATTTACTGGTCAGCGGCAACATTAAACAAGCCGCTTCCGGTGCCAGCGTCACCAAGAACGGCCCGGGCACGCTCACGCTCTCCAACTGGAACAACTACAGCGGTGCCACCAACCTGAACGTCGGCGTATTGCTGGTCAACGGCTCAACCGGAAGCGGCCCGGTATCGGTGGCTTCCGGGGCGGTGCTTGGCGGATACGGAAGTCTCGGCGGGGCGGTCGATGTGCTATCCGGCGGGAAAATCACCGGCGGCGAGATTGACGCCATCGGCACCCTCGCCACCGGCCCGCTCACGATCTCCGGCACCTACCGTTGCGATGTCAGCGGAGAGGATGCCGACAAACTGACGGTTGGTGGAGCACTCAACCTGACGGGTGCCACCCTGACGGTGATCGGCACGCCGAGCGCCGTCAGTTATACCATCGCCACCTACACCGGAACCACTCCCTCGTTCGCCACGGTCAGCCTGCCCGCCGGATATGCGGTGAGTTATGAAACAGCCGGTGAAATCAATCTGGTGCAATCGGCCGGCTACGGTTCCTGGGCCACCACCAACAGCGTGCTCGAAGGCGAAAACGGCGATGACGACAAGGACGGCATCAGCAACCTCGTCGAATACGCCCTCGACCTCGATCCGCAGGCGGGAGATCCGGCACCCGGGACCTTCACCGGCAACATCCTGAGCTTCACCAAAGGCGCGGATGCGGCGGCGGCAAACGACGTGAGCTATATCATCGAAACGTCAGGAAATCTGACCGGCTGGACACAACAAAGTTATGTGCTTTCCGGAAACACCATCACCTACAACCTGCCGGCTTCGCCCCCTGACGGCAGGATCTTCGCCCGCTTGAAAGTGACGAAACCCTAAAACATAACAGCCATCCTCGGTATCCATTCAGATTGGAAATATTTATCTCAGGATAACATTCCTGCACTTCGTCATGAAATCTTTCCTGTCAGTTATCGCCTTCATTGCCCTCGCGGCTCCATGTTGGTGCGCCACGTATCATCTGGACGCCGGGGCCGGCAGTGATTCCGCCACCGGACTCACCCCGGAGCAGGCATGGCTGTCCCTCGGCAAAGTCAACGCCACCACCTTCCAGCCCGGTGACCGCCTGCTCCTGAAGGCTGGCAGCATATGGACAGGCCAACTGTTTCCCAAAGGCTCAGGCACGGCCGTCGCCCGGATCGAGCTCGACCGCTACGGTGAGGGCTCCAAACCGGTCATCCACGGTGGTGGCT
>JBIHZT010000443.1:0-3846 GCA_044240265.1 Luteolibacter sp.
CGATGCCTCGCGCTCCGTGCCGGTCACCACATCTCTGCTCTCCAAAGACCAACGCGACGCCTTCGCACTGGAAAACCGCGAGAAGCAGCAGATGCTCCGCGACAATTTCCTCGGCGGGCCGAAAAAGGAAACACTCACTCTCGCCGAGGCACGCGCCGTCGGGCCGAAGTTCGATTGGTCTAACTACAAGCCTCCGGTGCCATCCTTCACCGGCACGCGAACGATCAAGAGCCCGTCCTTGCGCGAGCTCGTGAAGTTCATCGACTGGACGCCGTTCTTCCACGCTTGGGAACTCCGCGGCGTGTGGGACCGGGAAAACAAGGTTCTCAAAACGAAAAACGCCGAGGGTGCGGTGGAAGCCGGCAAGCTCTATCAGGATGCGATGGACTGGGTTGACCGGATCATCGCGGAAGACCGTTGTCATGCGGAGGGGATTTACGGATTTTTCCCCGCGAACGCCGAGGGCGACGACATCATCGTCTGGACCGACGAGACCCGGTCGACCGAGCGCACGCGTTTCCACAGCCTCCGCCAGCAACTCAGGAAGGATTCCGGAAAACCGAACGTCGCCCTAGCAGACTGGGTGGCGCCAAACTCCCCTGACTACATCGGCGGCTTCGTCGTCGGAATCCACGGCGCGCATGAATTCGCCGAAGAACTGGACAAACAGATCGATCCTTATGGCTCGATCATGGTCAAGGCGATCGCCGACCGGTTCGCCGAAGCATTTGCGGAGTTTCTCCATCACCAGGCTCGCGTCGAGTGGGGATATGAAACCGAAGACGAGCTCACTCACGACCAGTTGATCCACGAGAACTATCAGGGAATCCGTCCGGCACCGGGATATCCCGCACAGCCGGATCACACGGAGAAACCGTTGTTGTTCGATCTGTTGGGAGCACCGGAAGCCACGGGTGTGACCTTGACGGAAAGCTGTGCGATGCACCCCGGAGCGGCGGTCTGCGGGTTGTATTTCTCGCATCCGGAGAGCCACTATTTCGCGCTTTCCGAGCTGCAGAAGGATCAGATCGAAGACTACGCCCGGCGCAAGGGCATGACTTTGAAGGAAGCTGAGAAGTGGCTCGGACCTTGGCTTGGCTATGCTTGATCATCATGCGGTTGGCACTTTGGTTCCTGGGATTGGCGGCAGTGGTTCTCGGAATCTGGCTGATCTGGGGTGGTGAGTGGGACGAGCAGTTCACGTTGGCGGGCAGCGTGAAGTGGCTCGAAAGCGCCGGACCGTGGGCATGGGCAGCTGGGATCGCCTTGCTTTCCGGAGATCTGTTTCTGCCAGTGCCAAGCACCGTCGTGATCTCCGCTCTCGGTTTTATTTATGGAGCGCTGCCAGGCGGCCTGATCGCTGCCGCAGGCCTGATGATCGCGGGATTGTTCGGCTACGGAGTGGGGCGGTTGTTTGGCGAGAGATTCGCACGTCGATGGTTGGGTGTCCGGGATTATGAAAAGGGAAAGCTGCTTTTCGCCGCCGGTGGAGGTTGGGTGGTGGCCTTGTCGAGGGCGCTGCCAATACTGCCCGAGGTCATTTCATGCACGGCCGGACTGGTGCGGATGCCGTTCCGGCGGTTTGTGCTGTCACTGGCTTGCGGCAGCGTGCCGATGGGATTTCTGTTCGCGGCGATCGGCCAGACGGGCCGCGACGCGCCTGGCTGGGCCTTCGGTCTGAGCCTGGCGGTGCCCGCGCTGCTGTGGCTGGCGGCCAGCCGGATCCTGCGGTGAATATCAGCCCTTGAGTCTGTGCCGGGATGCCGCAAAATCCCGGCGTGAGAATTGAAATCATCAACACCGGTACCGAACTCCTGCTAGGAAACACCTTGAACACACACGGAGCCTGGTTCGGGCGGGAGTTGTTCAAGCTCGGCCTGCGGATCGCCCGCCAGACGACGGTGCCCGACGGCGATGCGATCCGCGACGCGCTGGAAGAGGCGGTCGGCCGTGCGGACGCGGTGATCGTGACCGGCGGACTCGGGCCGACCAGCGACGATCTCACCCGCGAGATCACGGCGCAGGTGCTGGGATTGGAGTTGATCACGGACGAGGCGGCGCTCCGCTCGCTGGAGGGCTTTTTCGCGCTGCGGGGGAGGACGATGGTGGATGCGAATCTCAAACAGGCTCTGTGTCCGGTGGGTGCGGATATCCTGTCGAATCCGAATGGAACCGCGCCTGGCATTTATGTCCCGCCGCGGCTGAACGGCCGGACGAACTGCGCGGTGTTTCTTCTCCCCGGACCACCGCGGGAACTCTATCCGATGTATCACGCCGAGGTGGTGCCGCGTTTGAAGGCACTGGCGGGAATCGAGAACATCCACGACGCGCTGGTGCTGAAATTCACGGGAATTGGCGAGAGTGATTTCCACGACGGCATCGACGCGCGTCTGGCGGAGGTGCCCGGACTGGAATACGGCTATTGCGCCCACATCGGCGAGGTGGACCTGCGCATGATTGGCGAGGTTGCGGCGATTGAAGAAGGGCGCAAGATCACTCTGGAGCGCTTCGGGCCGTTTCTCATCAGCGATGACGGAGCATCCATGGAAAAGACCGTCGTCCGGCTGCTCAAGGAGCGTGGCTTGAAATTCGCCACTGCGGAGAGTTGCACCGGCGGGCTTGTTTCAAATAGAATTACCAACGTGCCGGGGGCGAGCGAGGTCTTTACCCATGGCTTCATCACCTATGCGAACGAGGCGAAGATCGGGATGTTGGGCGTTTCACCGCAGGATATTGAAACGCATGGTGCCGTGAGTGAGGTGGTGGCACGGGCGATGGCCGATGGCGCACTGCGGGCAAGTGGTGGCGACATCGCGGTTTCCGTGACCGGCATCGCAGGTCCGGGAGGTGGCTCCGATGAAAAGCCTGTCGGAACCGCTTGGCTCGCGGTCGCGGTCAAAGGTGGCGGGACCGAGGCGTTCCGGATCTATCATCCCCGCAACCGCAAGGACTTCAAGTTGGCGGTGAGCCAGGCTGCGTTGGAAGCAGTGAGGCGGCGATTGAAGGCGGTTTGAAAGCCGGTGTCCGTATCCGGAGGGACGGAGGAATTCCGGACGTCCATGCGGATGCATGCCGGTTTCACGGTGAGCGGCGAGGTGGCGGATATCGTTGCATGGCGATGACTGCAATTACGGTGGACGCGACCAATCCAAACTACGGCAGCTTGGACGGAGTCTTGTCAACAAGGCACTGACTGAGCGGATCCAATGGCCGGCTGGCAAATCCGGAATCGATAACATTTCCGCCAGCGTCACCAGCATCAAGACATACGCATTCTCTTCTAGCTCAAAGATCACCCGCGTAAATATTCCAGCGGGTGTTACCAGCGTGTCTATTTCGCGGGCGCAGGGGCGATGATGCCTTCGGCCGTTTCCTGCTTGAGGCGGAGCTGGCCGCAGGCGGCGTCGATGTCGTGGCCTTTTTCGAGGCGGAGGTTCGTAATGACGCCGGCGTTCTGAAGGACCTGCTGGAACGCGCGGCAATGGTTGTTCGGCGGGCGTTTCCATTCCAGTCCCTCGACGGTGTTGTAGGGAATGAGGTTCACCTTCGCGCCTAACCGCCGGGCGTGGCGGGCGAGGATGGCGGCTTGTTCGAGCGAGTCGTTGATGTCCTGGATGAGGATGTATTCGAGCGTGAGCTTCTGGGTCTTTTTCGCGTTCCAATAGTCGAGTGCTTCGAACAACTCAGCGACCGGCCACTTCTTGTTGATCGGCATGATCTGCTGGCGGACGTCGTCGGTCGCGCCATGCAGGGAAATCGCGAGGCGGATCTGCTGCGGGTGCTCGGCGAGTTTCCGGATCTGCGGGACGAGGCCGGAGGTGGAAATGGTGAGGTGGCGCGCGCCGA
>JBIHZT010000032.1:0-13180 GCA_044240265.1 Luteolibacter sp.
ATTAAGCCGGACCGCGAGTCTCTGAACTCGCCTGCGAAAGGCACGCCAAAGGAAAAGCGGCGGAGCCACGGCTCTTTGGCTTCCCTTTCGCAGCGAGTCTGGAGACTCGCGGTCCCGGGATCACGGCACCGACTTCACGCAGCGGAAGCCGACGTGGTTGCTGGACGAGCGGACCTCGCCCTTGCCGCGGGTGCCGAGCATGTAGCGGGTGCAATATTGGTCGGTGCAGAGGAACGAACCGCCGCGGTGGACGCGCTTGAGAGTGCCGGGTTCGGCGGGATCGAGGGAAGAATCCGGGCCTTTGGGATTGCGCGCGACGCCACCGCCGGCCGCTGCGCGGGCGTAGGCATCCGGGCGGTACCAATCGCTGCACCACTCCCAGACATTTCCGGCCACGTCATGCAGGCCGTAGGGATTGGGTGGGAATTGGCCGACGGGGGCGATGCCCTTGAAGCCGTCCTCGCCGCTGTCGCCGGCCTCGACCGGGAATTTCCCCTGATAAATATTCGCCACGAATTTCCCGCCGGGCTTGAGTTCGTCGCCCCAGGCGAAAATCTGGCCCGCGCTGCCTCCGCGGGCCGCGAATTCCCACTCGGCTTCGGTGGGCAGCCGCTTGCCGGCCCATTTCGCGTAGGCGGCGGCGTCCTCGTAGGTGATGTGGACGACGGGGGCCTTTCCCGCGTTTTTCACATCGCTGTCCGGTCCTTCCGGATGCCGCCAGCACGCACCGGCGACGTAGCTCCACCAACTGGCCTGGGTCAGCGGCACAGGTCCGGGAGTCGGAGTGAAAACGATGGAACCGGCGACCAACGCCTCGGGCGGCACGCCGGGAAACTCAGCCTTCGTCGGCTTCTGCTCGGCGACGGTGACGTAGCCGGTGGCGGCGACGAATTTTTCAAACTGCGCGTTGGTCACTTCCGTGGCGTCCATCCAGAAGGGATCCACGGCCACCCGGTGGATGGGCATGGCATCCCGGGTGGCACCGGGCAGCTCGCACATGCCCTCGCAAGCGACATTCGCCCCCATGGAGAACTCGCCGCCGGGAATCCACACCATGCCATCCGGCGCGGCAGCGGGGGCCGGGGCAGGATTGGCAAGCGTCGGCGCGAACGCCGGATCCGCCGCGGCCACGCCGGTGCCGGCGAGCACGAGCGCCAAATGGATGAATGCGGCGGACCGGGCGAAGCGAAATTTCAGAATGGAGGTGCGTGGGCGCATGGGTTCGGGTGCTTGCTCGTCTGTTCCTACACGCGCCGGGGTGGATTTCAACCCCGTTGGCGGCCGGCGGAAGCGGCGGTTCCTTTTCCCTTTGCCATGTGGCGGGAATGGCATACGAAGAGCGCTCCGCCGCATGAGATTGTTCCGAATTCTGACCCGCAAAGAACTCAATGGGTATTTCCTGACCCCGTTCGGCTGGGTGGTTCTCGCCTTCGTCACGCTGATGCAGGGCATCTCGCTGTCCACGGCGATGAAGGGCTTCCGCGACACGCCGGTGCGCGACAGCCTGGTGTACGTGACCTTCCACACGCCACTGTTCTGGTTCTATTTCCTGTTCATTTTCCCGCTGATCACGATGCGGTTGTTCTCCGAGGAAGAGCGCTCGGGGACTCTGGAAACGCTGCTGACCGCGCCGGTGAAGACGTGGCAGGTGGTGTTCTCGAAATACGCGGCGGCCATGATTTTCTACACGACGCTGTGGATTCCGGGGTTCATCCAGTTCAAGATGTTCGTCTGGGCCACGGATCTGCCGGCAGCTTGGACGCACGGCGCGCTCGGCGGGGCGTTCACCATCGTGATGTTGATGGGCGCAGCGTTCACCGCGGTCGGATGTCTGGCGTCGGCGCTGACGTCGAGCCAGATCATCGCGGGGATCTTCACCATCGGGCTGCTGGTGATCCAGTATTTCCTGGGATTCGTGACGGTCATCTGGGGCGAGTCGTTCGCGGGGGCGTCGTTTTTCCATTATATTTCCTCGCAGCAGCACCTGCATTATTTCACCAGCGGATTGTTCGACACACGGCCGGTGGTCTATTTCCTGAGCGTCGCGGTGTTCGTGCTGTTCCTGACTTATCAAGTGGTGGACTACCGCCGCTGGCGCCGCTGATTTTCTGATTTCCACTCCATGTCCGATCCTTCTCCCGAGCCCAAAGGAAAGCCCGCCCGCCCGCTGAACCGCTGGGGACTTGGCACGCTTTCCGTGCTTCAGACGGTATTCCTCGCGATCATCCTCATCGCCCTGAACTATCTGGCGGTGAATCATTTCAGGCGCGTGGATCTGAGCCGCGAGGCCGCTTACTCGCTGTCGCCGTCCACGAAATCCTATCTGAAAAGCAAGGCGCTCGGCGAACGCAAGGAGCCGATCAAGTGGATCATGGCCTTCCGCCGCAGCTCGCCATTCTACGAGCGGGTGCGGGCGCTGGCCGAGGAATACGCGCGCCTTTCCGGCGGGAAGATCCAGTTGGAAATCGTCGATCCACTGCGCAGTTCCGACCGCACGCAGGAAGTGACCGCGGCTTACGGGCTGCCGCTGACCAAGGACCTGATCGTGATGGACGCGCGCACCGACACCGGCCCGGTTTCGACCGAGGACAAGGACGGCAACCGCATCCTCAATCCGAACGTGAAGCTCATCGTCGCCGAGGACATGGCCATTTACACCACCGCCGAGACCCAGCGGCGGATCACCGGATTCCAGGGCGAGGACGTGATGACCGCCCGCCTCGTCGAGTCGCTGGAAGGCCGCGCGCGCAAGATGCTCTACCTCGCCGACAAGAGCCGGCTGAGCGCGGAGGGCGAGGACTCGCCGCTCAAGTCGCTGCAAAACACCCTGCAATTCCAGAACGTCGAGCTCCAGGGCGTCAACCTCTCCGGCCTCGCGGAAATCCCCGCCGACACCGAAGGCGTCGCGCTCGTCGCCCCAAAATACGACCTCACCGACGCCGAGCTCGCGGTCTTGGAAAAATATTGGAACACCCCGCGCGCGGCGATGCTCGTGCTGCTCAAGCCCGGCGAGACGCCCGCCAAGCTCCGCACCTTTCTGCGCGGCAACGGCATCACCCCGCGCCGCGACCGGGTCATCACGATGACGGACAAACGCATCGACACCACCGCCCGCGCGTTCTTCACGCCGGGCGTGGATTTCACCAAGGACTTCGCCGGCCAGACCACCGTGCTTGAAGGCGCCAGCTCGTCGCTCGAAGTCCGCGAGGGCGCGGAGGACCTGATGAACAAGCAGATCAACCCCATCGGCCTGATCCAGGCGGCTCCCGGATTCTGGGGCGAAACGAAATTCGGCGAAAAGGAAACCACCTTCGACGAAAAAGAGGACACCGCCGCGCCGATCTATCTGGCCGCCTGCGTCACCCGCGGCGCCGCCAGCGACGACCGCTTCTCCGCCGACACCTCGCGCATGGTCGTCATGAGCAACACCGACTTCCTCGACCCCGGCCAGCAACGGGCGGAAAACGTCGATTTCCTCGCCTCCTCGGTCAACTGGCTGATGAACCGACAGGCGCTCGCCGGCATCGGCCCGCGTTCGCTCGGCACCTACAAGATGCCGCTGCTCGACGCCCAGGTCTCCTTCATCAACCGGGTGAACCTGTTTTTCCTGCCCGCTTTCCTCATCGTGATCGGTGCCTTCGTCTGGGCCTCGCGCCGTGCCTAACCTGTCATGCGCTCGCTCGGTTTCACCCTCATCCTCGCGCTGTTAGCCATCCTGTTCGGCACACTGGCCGGCTGGCAGTGGATCGAGGGGAATTTCTACGCCGTGCTCGGCGCGCCGCCCGTCCCCGTCGGCCAGCCCATCTACTCCGGTTTCAAGCCGGCGGAGGTGAAGCGCATCCACGTCACCCGCAACGGTCTCACCGCCAGCTTCGAGCTCGGAGAAAAAGGCTGGCAGTCCACCCAACCGTGGAAGGACCGTATGGACCCGCGGGCCGCGGTGAGCATCATCAATTTCACGCTCGGCATGCGCGTCGAGGACTTCGCCCCCCGCGATGACATCGACGCGCAGAAAGCCGGCCTCAGCGACAGCACCGTCGAGATCCGCTTGGAAAACGGCAAGCACCTGCAGCTCGCCAGATACAAGCTCGGCCGCCAGACACCGTGGCTGGCCACCGTCAAGGACGTCGAAAAACCCGTCCCCACCGTCTTCATCCTCCCGCTGGACGAGGGCCGCAAGCGCTTCATTTACAGTGCTACCGGGGATATTTCCCCACTCTTCAAGGAGGGGCTGAAATTCCTGCGCGACCACCGCCCGTTCTATTTCAATCCCGTCGCCCTCCGGACCATCCGCATCCGCGCCGAGCAGGGCGAACTCACCCTCGGCCGGGAAACCCCGAAAAGCCCTTGGCGCATCGTCAAACCGCTCGACCTCGCCACCGATCCCAAAGCCATGAAATCCCTGCTGGAGGGACTCTACGAACTCCAGGCATTGAAACTCGCCGAGCGCGCGTCCGCCACCCCTCCCGCCAAAAGCGTCACTAACAAATCCGGGCAGGTCGCCCTCAGCTCCTTCGGCTCCGAGGCCGAGACCCTGCTGGAAATCCAGCCACCCGAAACTCCGGAGGCCCGCGAGGTCCGCGCCACCGTCAGCGACCGGCCCGACACGGTTTTCACCCTCCCCCTCAAGCCCGAGCCCAACCTTGTCTCACTCGCCGACCTGCCGCTCGCCATCAACGACCTGCGCGATCCCACGCTCACCAACCTCAGCATCCAGTCCCTGCGCGGCATCCTCATCCAGCCCGCCACCGGTACCGAAATCCTCATTTCCCGCACCCCGCCCAAGCCGTGGATGACCACCATCTCCGGTCAGTCCGACGAGGCGAACGAGGAGCGCCTCTTCACCCTGCTCAAGGCCGTGACCGAAGGCCGCGCCATCGGATTTGAAACCGACGCCGCCACCGATTTCACGCCGTGGGGACTGCACAGGCCGTTTTTAAAACTGCGCTTCCTCGGCGAGGATGGACAGGGGCTGGAGCTCGCCTTCGGCATCGATGGCAAGGGCGGCTTCTTCGTCAGCCGCGTCGGCTCGCCGACCGTCATGCGCATCGATCCGTCCTTGGTCGCGTCCATCGCCATCCGTCCCCACGAGTGGAAGCCCGCCCGGCTCTGGTCGCTCGACCGCGTGAACCTGATGCAGATCGACCGCACCATTCTCCCGGATCGCACCCTCACGCTCCGTTATGATTTCGCCGTCGAGCAATGGACCGCCACCCAAGCGGGCCAGAACATCACCGCCACCCTCGATCCCACCCGCGCGAATTTCATGCTCGGCACACTCGAAGGTCTCAAGGTCACCCGCTGGCTCGCCACCGACGACGAGTCCGCCAACAAGGCGCTGCTCACCCCCACCCTCGCCTTCAAGATTTTCGAAAAAAGCACCAACGACCTCGGCGACTTCACCGGCATCACGACCCGCGACCTCATCCTCGCACCCTCCACGCCAGGGGCGAATCCCGGCTTCTACTACGGCCGCGCCGGCTCGGATCCCCATCCGTTTCTGTTGGACCGCGACACCTACGACAAGCTTGCCACCGAGCTCTTCGACAAAGAGTGACACCCTTACCGTCGGCATTGTCCATCGCCATTACGGACTCTATCGAATCGATTCCCGCTTCCTCGTCCCAGGCGAGCGCTCGCTGGACGTCGGCACGGTCCTGATCCGTTTCGATCCCCCCGGGATAATTCCGCCGCGGGTCGAAGAGGGCAGATTCTGAACCACAGATCGCACAGATGGGCACAGATGAAGAGAACCCAAACTCTTATCTGTGTAAATCTGAGAAATCTGTGGTTAAAATCTCTTTGCCTGTGATTCCGGAGCTGAAGGTGAAAACGTCCTGATGCTGTCCACGGGTGCTGGCCTACTGGAAAAGTGGACTACTTCGGGCGTGATGTTCTAGCCGGCGGATCGGGCGGATTTTCTCGCCGTGCCACCTCACGCAGTTAGCTTCCGGATAACCGAGGGCGAAGTGCTTGCGGTGACTATTGTAGTAGCAATCGATTTAGGCGAAGATCTCGGTGCGCGCGTCGTGTGCGTTGATGAAGCAGCCGTCTTGCAGCATTTCGGCCTTGAGGGTTCCCATGAAGGATTCGGTCCAAGCGTTGTGATACGGACTGGCCCTGGGAGAGTATGAAGAAGCGGAGAAACGGTTGAAGACCTATGCGTAAAGCGCTGGCTCATCTCCGCGTTCATTGCGGTTCAACATCCCTCGGCAACCATGCACCGCCACGCATGCGATCAGGTTTTCCTACGGGGTGACCTGGAACACGGTTCGGCGGAAGTTCCGGCACCTGCACACGGTCATTTACGGCAACCGGGAATTCGTGGAGCACCTGCGGAGCCGGGGGAAGCTCTTCGACCACGAGGGGAAGCGCGAGCGGGACATGGTTCTAAAGAAAAAGGCGACTCCGGGAATTCCCAGAGACCGCCTTCCATCCGCCTAATCCTGCTTCCGGTAGTGCAGCGGGGTCGTCGCGAGTTGCGTCCGGAAGACCGAGGCCATGTATTCCGGGCTGCTGAAGCCGGATCGCTCGGCCACCGTCGCCACGGATAAATTCGTGCGCTGGAGCAGGTCGATCGCGTGGTCGATGCGGACGCGCCGGATCTCGGAGGCCGGCGAGCGGCCGAGCAGATGCTGGAACCGGAGCTCCAGGGCACGCCGGCACAGCCCCGCCTTGCGCGCCACGTCACCCACATTCATCACCCTTGCCGGATCCTCACGGATGAAACGCAGCGCCTTGACCATGGCCGCGTCATCGACCGCGAGCGTGTCGGTGGACCGCCGTTCCACCACTCCCAGCGGCGGAATCAGGACTTCCACCGGCGGCGATTTTTCCGGATTGGACATCATTTCATTCAACTCCGCGGCCGCCCGGTAGCCGATCTGCTCGCACCCGAGTTTCACCGCGGAAATCGGCACCGGGGTGACTTCGCAAAACAAGTCGTCGTCGCAACCGCTGAGCACCGCGACCTCCTCGGGCACCGCCAGGCCCGTCTGCATGCAGGCGTAAATCAACTCCCGCGCGCTGCTGCTGTTCCAGGTGAATACGGCGAGCGGCTTGGGCTGCGCTTTGAGCCATTTCCCCAGCCGTTTCATGTCGAGATTCCAATCCGGCTCCGCCCCCAGATGCGGTTGCACCGCAAAGACCTCGCAACGATGCCCCGCCAGCCGCAGCGCGTCCAAAAACGCCTGCTGGTGCTCCGCCACATACTCCAGCCCCATCAGGCTGAAATAGGCGAAATTCCGGAACCCCCGGGCTAACAAGTGCTCCGCCGCGAGATTCGCCGCCGCCACCTGGTCGGTTACCACCCGCGGGAAATCCACCTTGGGCAGCGTGATCCCGGACACGTTCACCACCGGAAGCTTCAGCGTCTTCAAGCGCTTGGCCAGATCGAGGAAGCCCACCCGCGCGATCACCCCGTCGCCCTTCCATACGGTCGGCAGCCACCGGCGCTGCTCGACCCCACGCGGCTCGACGAACAACTGCCACCCGGCATGCTCACGACTGTAGCGGTGCACTCCGGCGATGACATCCCTCCCCCAGGTCGTGGAGGTATCGACTAAAATGGCCACCCGGGTGGCGGTTACAGGGTTTTTTCCCGAGTCGGGCATAAGATCAAACGCACGCAAAATCACAGAAACAATGCGCACTCTCTCATGGTCGGCAAGCAAAATCCGGTTTAGCCTCAGCGCGTTGCCCCATGATCATTGAACCACCTTCCCCACTCAGAACCCTCCGCACTGACAAACTCTCCTGCGACCTGGCCGTCGTCGGCGGCGGACTCTCCGGCGCCTGCTGCGCCATCACCGCCGCGCGGGAAGGACTCAAGGTCGTGCTCGTCCAGGACCGCCCCGTCCTTGGTGGAAACGCTTCCAGCGAAGTCCGCCTCTGGATCCTCGGCGCCACCTCCCACATGGGAAACAACAACCGCTGGGCCCGCGAGGGCGGCGTGATCGACGAGCTGCTCGTCGAAAACATGCACCGTAACCCCGAGGGCAACTCGCTCGTGCTCGACAGCATCCTCCTGGAAATGGTCGTCAACGAGCCGAACATCACCCTGCTCCTCAACACCGCCGTCCACGACCTCGAAAAGTCCAACCCGGACACCATCAAGACCGTCCGCGCCTTCTGCTCGCAGAATTCCACCCTCTACGAAATCTCCGCCCCGCTGTTCTGCGACGCCAGCGGCGACGGCATCGTCGGCTTCCTCGCCGGAGCCGCCTTCCGCATCGGCGCCGAGTCGCGCGACGAGTTCGGCGAACTCTTCGCCCCGGAGAAATCCTCCTCCGAGCTGCTCGGCCACACGATCTATTTCCACTCCAAGGACACCGGCCGACCGGTCAAATTCACCCCGCCCAGCTTCGCCCTCACCGACATCGAGAAAATCCCCCGCTGGCGCGATTTCAAAGCCGGCGACTCCGGCTGCCGCCTCTGGTGGCTCGAATGGGGCGGCGCCCTCGACACCATCCACGACAGCGAGACCATCAAGTGGGAACTCTGGAAAGTCGCCTACGGAGTCTGGAACCACATCAAAAACTCCGGCCTCTTCCCGGAAGCGGAAACCCTCACCCTTGAGTGGGTCGGCACCATTCCGGGCAAGCGCGAGAGCCGTCGCTTCGAGGGTGATCTCATCCTCACCCAGCAGGACATCGTCGAGCAGCGCCTCCATCCGGACGCCGTTTCCTTCGGCGGCTGGGCCATCGACCTCCATCCGGTGGACGGCGTCTTCAGCCCCCAGCCCGGCTGCACCCAGTGGCACGCCAAGGGAGTCTATGAAATCCCGTGGCGCACCCTCTATAGCCGCAACATCGGCAACCTCATGCTCGCCGGCCGCATCATCAGCGCCTCCCACATCGCCTTCGGCAGCACCCGCGTCATGGCCACCTGCGGCCACAACGGCCAGGCCTGCGGCATCGCCGCCGCCATCTGCGCGCGCGACGGACTCATCCCGCGCGACCTCCTCCAACCGGACTCCATGCGCGAACTCCAGCAGCGCCTGCTGCGCGTCGGTCAATTCATCCCCGGCGTCTCCCATGAGGACCCGGCCGACCTCGCCCGCGATGCGGAAATCACCGCTTCCAGCGAACTCGCCCTCTCCCACCTCGCCCCCTGCGGCGAGACCCTGCCGCTCACCGAATCCTGGGCAATGATGCTGCCAGTCACCGCCGGCCCCATGCCGGTGGTGGACTTCACCCTCGACGTCACCGCCGCCACCACGCTGCGCGCCGAGCTCCGCATCAGCGCCAAGCCCGACAACCACACGCCGGATGTCGTCTTGAAATCCCTCGAAATTCCACTCACCCCCGGCAGCCGTCAGGACCTCACTCTCGACTTCGGCACCGACATCGACGAGGCGCGCTACGCCTTCGTCTGCCTGCTCAAAAACGAGAACATCGCCGCCCACCTCAGCGACCAGCGCCTCACCGGCGTGCTCGCCCTCTGCCAGGCCGGCAACAAAGCCGTCGCCAAGTCCAACACCCAGTCGCCGCCACCCGGCGTCGGCATCGACACCTTCGAGTTCTGGACGCCCAAGCGCCGCCCGCTCGGGAAAAACCTCGCCCTCCGCATCGAGCCGCCGATCCGCGCCTTCGCTGCCGCGAACCTCGCTAACGGCATCAGCCGCCCCACCCGCGCCGCCAACGCCTGGGTCGCCGGCTTCGACCAGGAACAACCCGTGGTCCGCCTCACCTGGGAGAAACCGCAAACCATCGCCTCCATCGAAATCGACTTCGACACCGACTTCGACCACCCCATGGAATCCGTGCTCATGGGCCACCCGGAGCGCGACATGCCGTTCTGCGTCCAGGACATCAAGATCGCCATCCCCGCGGACAGCGCCGATTCCGGCCTATCAGGATCCACCGCCACCCTCACCCATACCGCCACACATGTCGTCGCCGAGATCCTCGGCAACCACCAGACCCGCCGCGTCATCACGCTCGAGACGCCGGTCACCACCGACTGCCTGGAACTCCAGCTCCTCGTCCCTTCGATCCATGTCCCGGCCGCGCTCCTCGCCGTCCGCTGTTATTCCTGAAAACGGATGGATGCCCGGCCACCAGGCGTCGGGTTCCCCATGCGAGCGTTCACCACGATCCGCACACGGTTCCGACCGCGGTTTCGGTGGTGGGCCGGGTGATGGTTTCCATTAGCCAAGGCCGAGTGATTTGCCGAGTTTTTGGCGGACCTCTGCCTGGAACTGCCCGATAAGGTCGCAAACGTAGCCGGCGATGTCGGTGGTCTCGTCCGTGACGAGCGGGGTGAGGTCGAGGCCGAAGATGAGCTGCGTGGCGGCGTCCGTGGCGTGGGCTTCGAAGAAGGTGGCATTGGCCGCACGGCGTCCGAGGATGGCGAGGTCGTAGCGTTTCCCGCCGGCGATCTGTGAGTCGAAAACCCCGTTCAGCGCGGCCGCTAGATTGTCGCGGCCGCTCACATCCATCAGCACTTTCCGGGAATCGGGCAGCCAGTCGAGATTGCGCCAGACTTCGCAGCCGATGATTTGCCCGGGCCGCCATTCACGCGGCAGCTCGCGCATCGCCTTGATTGCGGCGATGGTCACGCCGACATGGGTGTCGTGTTTGTCGGCGGGATTGTGGGTGTAAACGACTGCGGGGCGGGTGGCGGTTAGAATTTCGATCAAATCCTGTTTCAGCCTGGGGTCGGTGGAGTTCTTCACCGCGCTGCTAGGGTAGTCGAGCTGGATCATCGCACCGTAGCCGCCGACGGTGGCGGCGGTGTTTTGTTCCTGCCGCCGGATCGCCATCATCCTCTCGTCGGAAAACGCGGCGTATGGACCACTGCGCGAGCTGCCCGCGCCATTGGTGCAGGTGACACCGCCGAACCACCGGTCGTCACGGGCGAAGCAGTTGAGAATGCCGTGAAAGGCCATGAATTCCAAATCGTCCTGGTGCGCACCGATGCCAAGATGAGTGAGGCGCGACAGGGCCTCGCCCTCCGGCTTGCCGTCGGGGATGAAGATCGAAGTGCTGGAGTTGTGGAGATTCATGAATTTGTTTTAAGGATTTTGGCAAACTCGCGGCAGCTACGCCTGACCGGACGCGCGAACGCTACAGATGGTTTCGCGGTCGAACAAGACGGCAAGTCGGAGGCAGGAGTCAGGTGGAAGGCAAGCGGTTGATCATCGCCCAAGCCAGAAGGCCACAAACCGCGAACGGATAGCGCGCAGGCGGCGAGAGTGCTGGAATCCAAATTGACAAAGCCCTCAAAGTTGACAACTTTAGTGGTATGAACCGACTCACCATTGAAATCGAACCGGAGCAGCATCGCCAGATCAAGACTTTGGCGACATTTTCCGGCATGACGATCAAGGAATTCATCCTCAGCAAGACGCTTGGCCCCCAGCGGAGTGCCGCCGGGGATGCCACGGATCGTTTAATGGGGTCCGCGAAAAATGCGGCGCGGTTACGGGAAGCCATTGCGACACCTGATTCCGAGCATCGCGTTTTTGAGTCCGTGGAAGACCTGAAGGATGCGCTTGGAATTTAAGCCGCAGGCCTTCGAGGATTTGCAATTCTGGGTGCAAACCAACCCGAAGCTGGCGAAGCGGTTGTTGCGTCTGATCGAGGAAACATCGCGCGATCCGTTCGGTGGCGTCGGCAAGCCTGAGCCCCTGCGGGGTGGTGGTCGAAACGTATCGATCAGGAACACCGGCTGGTTTATCAAGTGCAGGGCGAGCGGTTGATCATTGCCCAAGCCAGAGGCCACTACGATCACTGAAAGACATAAGAGGTGAGTCATCCGCCAGGTGTGGGCAATCACCTCCCCGACTCATTTAAAATCATCTCCTCGAGCCGCTTCTCGGAAACCTTGCCCAGCAAAGGGATGTCCGGGGCGAAGAGCGAGACGCGGTATTCCTCCAGCGCCCAGCCGTGCGGCCATGATCGCGGGTCTTCGGGCTTGGCGGTCCAGCGCTGGAACCACGGCTGCCAAAGGCGGCGGAGGCGATCCATTTTCTCCAGATCCTTGACGATGGGCAGCGAGGACAGGCGGCCTAACCGCGAACGGATCGCCCGCAAGCGGCGCGGGTATTCGCGCAGTCCGGCGAAACCCGCGCGCCAGGCGAAGTCCTTGCGGAAGAGCCAGGCGAGTTGCTCTTCCAAATCGTCCGCGATTTCGCCGAGATTGCGGTCATTCCGGTTGGCGGCGATCCAGCGCTGGATCTCCGGCAGGATCTCGAAAATCTCGTCGATGGCTTTGCCGATGACGGCAGCGGCTTCAAACCAGTGTCCCCTCGCCTGCTCCTTGAGCGCGGCGAATTCGTCGGGCGATCTCGGGAAAGCGCCTCTAGCAGCGCCTTCCGCGGCGAGCAGGATGAGCGTGTCCAGCGAGGTGCCGCCGGGACCGAGGCGCGGCAGCTCGACCTTCGCCATCAGGCCGAGCGGGAATTTCTTTTTCAGGTAATTCACTTGGTCGGCGTGGGCCAGCCACAGCAGCCGCGCGCCGCCCGCGCGGTGGGATTCAGCCGCCTCCGCGGCGCAGGTGAAGGCGCGGACGCCGACGGTTTTGCCCTCGTCCACCAGCGCCGGATAGGCCGCGCCGCCCGGCGTCATCACGAGCTCTGGCAGGCTTTCGCCGTCCCACGAGCTGATGCCCTTGCGCTCGACATCGGCATTCGCCGCCGCTTCGAAGCGGACGCGCATGCGGTCGGCGAGCTGGAGCTTGAGCACGGCCACGTCGTCGCCCATCGCGAGTTCGTTGGCGTCGTCGTCGCAGACCCAGATTTTCGTGATCAGCTCGGGCGGGAGCTTGCTGGTGTCAAATTCGCCGACGGGGACATAGACTCCGTTGCGATCCTTCATGTGCTCGGATAGAGCTTGATAGATCGAGCGGTCCTTGGGCGCGAAACTCCAGAGTTCTGCGAAGCTTTCCGCCGCCGGAGCGATGGGCTGACAGATGCGGCGGTAGTCTTTCGGCAACGAACGCAGCAGGATTTCCGCGCGTTCGCGCAGGTTTCCATCGGCACCCCAGGCGGGCAGCCAGTCGGGGAGTTTCGGCAGTTGATCGACGTGGACGCCGAGCGTCACGCCGTCGTCGCGCTCGCCCTGCGCGGTGTGATAGTAGAGCGAGTATTCCTGACCCGCGTGGGTGATGCTGTCGGGGAAACCCGCGAGGCCGAGGTATTCGAGATCCTCATCCACTACATCGCCGACGCCTAACA
>JBIHZT010000444.1:0-3839 GCA_044240265.1 Luteolibacter sp.
GGTGGAAGTTTACGAACTCATCATCAACGGCCAGGAAATTTCCCCCGGCTACTCCGAGCTCAACGACCCCGACGTCCAGCGCGAGCGCCTCGAACACCAGTCCGGCGACGAGACGCAGAAGGTGGACTACGACTTCATCGAAACCCTCGAATGCGGCATGCCTCCTGCCGGCGGCATCGGCATCGGGCTGGACCGGCTCTGCATGATGCTCACCGGCGCGCCGACGATTCGGGACGTGGTGTTGTTCCCGTTGTTGAAGCGCAAGGATTGAGGTTTTCCCGGAAATGTCCGGCTCCCGCAAAACTGCTTCCTCGACATTTGACAAATCATCTGACAAATTTGGGTATGAAAACCAACGTCAGTACGCTTTTGCGCGAATTCCCCAAAGTCCGCCAAGCGGCTTTGGCGGGGGAGGAAGTGATCATCGTTACCCGCGAGGGCAACCTTCGCCTCACTGCCGAGCCTGTTTCAGGTGAATCGATTCTAGGATCCCGCAAAGGCTTGATCCGTTTCGCGGATGATCGCTTGGACGAGCCGACAATGCCGGAAAGCGAATGGAATCCCAGCCTGTGAAAGCGTGCCTCGACACGCATGCGGTCCTTTGGAGCATGGCTGGAGATACCAGACTTGGCAAAAGCGCGCACCGTCTCATTTCCTCAGCGCACCGGACGGAACTCGTGATCTCGGACATCGTGCTGCTTGAGGTTTCCTACCTGTATGCCAAGGGCCGGATCGAGGATGCGGACGGCCTTGAAATCCTGTTGGCGAAAATTGCGGAGAACTTCAGGGTGATCCCGATCAGTCCGCAAATCGCGAATCTTGCCCTCTCTCTCGACCTTCCTCACGGCGATCCTTTCGACCGGGTCATCGCTGCCACTGCGAAGTTTCATGGAATCCCGCTGCTGACGCGCGACCGGGCGATCACGGACTCAGGAGTGGTGGAAATTGTCTGGTGAGCCCCCCCGCTTCTGCCCAGCCCGGGGGGGAAGCCCATGTAAAGCGATCGTTGCAGTACGAAAATTGATTCAAAATATGATGCATAACTAGCGTGTTTTTTCAATCCGAAGCTTTTCTTTAATGACTTGCAGCTTGATTTATTTGATGCATAATTCGTGCGTAAAATGGCTCGGCCCGCACAAATCACCCGTGAAAACCTCGCTCCGCTGATCCGGGCGCGCGGGCCAGTTTCCGCGACGGAACTGGCGGCGTTGCTGCGGGTGAACCGCACGACCATCGCCCGCACGCTGCCGGATCTGGGGGATGAATTGGTGACGCTTGGAGCGACCCGGAGCACGCGGTACCTGCTGCGCCGGGAGATTCGAAACATCGGGAACCGCTGGCCGCTTTATCGGGTGGGCGCGGACGGCAGGGCTGGCGAGTGGGCGGAACTTGAGGCGCTGCACGGACGGTTGTGGCGGGTCGACTGGGCGGGATCTCCGCCGGAGTGGGCGGGACTTTTCATGGAGGAAAACGGGCTGTGGAGCGGTTTTCCGTTTTTTCTCGGAGATGCCCGACCGCAGGGATTTCTCGGCCGAGCCATCGCCAGCCGGATTTCGAGAACCTTGCAGCTTCCCGACGATCCGAGATCCTGGAGTGACGAGGACGTGCTCGTTTTTCATCAGGCGGCGGGCGAGGATTTGCCGGGAAATGGCGTGCTCGGCGATGACTGCCTGCGCCGGGCCTTGGCGAGATCCGCCGATTTGCCGGGTGGGAATGGGATTTCCGAGGCGGATCGGGAGTCGTTTTACCCGTTGCAAGCGATGGAGATCGCGCGCAGTCTGCCCGGTTCCTCAGCGGGTGGCGAGCAACCGAAGTTTCTCACCACGCTGCGCGACGAGGCCGGTGGATTTCAACCGGTGTTGGTCAAGTTTTCCGCGCCGATGGAGCAGGCGACCGGCCGGCGCTGGGCGGATCTTTTATTGTGCGAATTCCATGCCCATCAGATTTTAGCAGAAGTGGGGCTGGCGAATGACGGCGCGCGTCTGCTTGATGCGGATGGCCGCCGTTTTCTGGAAATCCCCCGCTTCGACCGGATCGGGCCGGGCGGGCGGCGGGGGGTGGTTTCGTTGGAGGCGCTCGCGTCGTCATTGATCGGCTCGCTGTCGCGGAACTGGCTCGAAGCGACGGCGGAATTCCATCGGCGCGGGGTCATCGACAGCGCGTCGCTCGCCACGATCCAGCGCATGCACGCCTTCGGGGAGTTGATCGGAAACACGGACATGCACTTCGGCAATCTCGCGTTTTTCCTAGATGACACGTTGCCATTCCGGGTCACGCCCGCCTACGACATGTTGCCGATGCTGTGGGCGCCGGGCAGTCAGGGTGAATTGATCGAACGCCAATTCGCACCCCCGCCGCCGCTGCCCGCGATGACGGAGCCGTGGCGGGAAGCCGCGGGATGGGCGGAAAATTTCTGGGACCGCGTGGCGGCGGATTCGCGACTTTCGCCCGAGTTCGGTCCGATGGCGCGAGAGGGAGCGGCGGTGGTCCGTCAACTGCGGCACCATGTCGGGCTCCCCGTGCCAGTCTAAGTCAGCCCTTCGTCGCCTCCGCAATGCGGGCGAATTTCGCGTCGATGAATTTCAGGACGAGTCCTTCGACCGGTTCATTTTTGAGCCGCTCGACGACATCCACGGAGAATCCGCGGGCGATGAGTTGGCGGGATTGCACCGGATCGATGCCGCGGGCGCGGAGGTAGAAGATTTCCTCATCGCTGATCTGCGAGGAGGTGCTGCCGTGGGAGCACTTCACCTGGTCGGCGTTGATTTCCAGGCCGGGCATGGAGTTGGCCTCGCAGGTGTCGCTCATCAGCAGGTTGCGGCAGGTCTGATAGGCGTCGGTGTGGTGCGCGTCCTTGTCTACGAAGATGAGCCCGGAGAAAATGGTGCGGGCATGGTCGTAGAGCGAATTCTTGTAGAGCAGGTCCGAGTAAGCGCCTTCCGAAACGTGGTGCTGGAAGGTGCGCTGGTCGTATTCCTGCTCATAGGACGGGATGGAAACGGAGAGCATGTCCGAGCGCGAGCCGGCGCCTTCGAGGCGGGATAGCGATTCGTCGCGCACCCACGAGCCGCCGGTGTTGAGGATGAAGCCGGTGGTCGAGGCATCCCGGAATGCGGACGTCTCGTTGATCTGGATCACGCGGGTGACTTCGTTGAAATCCTGGATGGCGACGTAATCGAGCTTCGAGTTCGGCCCGGCGGACAGATCGTTGACGGCGATGGCGAGACCTGGCTGGACGTCATCCGCCGAGCGGAAAATGTCGACCACGCGGACCTTCGAGCTCTTGCCGGTGACGATCAACGTGTGCGGGAAAACAACGGTGTTTTCACCCGTGATCCAGTGGTGGGCTTCGATGGTTCCTTCGATTTCGACGTTGTCGGAAACGTGGACGAACAGGCCGTTGGTTAGGGACGCTTCATGCAGCGCGGAGAATTTCGCGGAGCCGAGGCGGGTTTCCTGTTTCATGAAGTGCGCCTGCACCAGATCGCTGTGGGAGACGAGTGCTTCCGCGAGCGGAAGACAAATCACGCCTTCCGGCAGGTGGGATTCCACGTGGATGAGCTCGTCGTTGGCGAAGATGAGTTTCGCGGCAGGCGACTCGAGACCAGTCGAGCGGGCGATCAATTCATTCGCTCCAGTGACCGGCGATTTCCGGAAGCTGGAAAAATCGAGCTGCTTGATGCTGGCAAAGCGCCAGGTTTCATCGCCGCGCTTCGGGGCTGGGGTGGTGAGGAAACGCTGCCAGGCGGACTGTTGGCGGGCGGCGAACCAAGCGGGCAGATAAGCGGGGGTTTCCGGAGCGGAATCGAGGAGAGTTGGCATTTCGAGAGTGGTCATGG
>JBIHZT010000446.1:0-3828 GCA_044240265.1 Luteolibacter sp.
CAGATGCATGACCAGCGCTCCCAGCATGAGCCCCCCCAAGCCGATTGCCGCCCATTGGGCGACACCGTGAATCCAAATGCCGACCAACAAGGCCAGCGCCAGCGCCACCTTGAGCCCGCCGATGAGGCACATTAACCAGAAGGGCAGCCCGTAGGTGGCGAATTCCTCGCGCATGTTCTTCGCGTCGCCGCCGCGAAACGGCGTTGTTTTGCCAGGTCGCAGGATCCAGACATTCAGGATGACCAGCGCGACAAGAATCTGCAAAGCAATGAGGATCATATTCATGACGTTTTAAGAGAGGTATTATTGGAGGACCCGATCTTGGCAGGCAGGGGCGGACCGACCCACTTTGAAGATTTTGTGAATCCTACCGATGGGATCCTTACCAAAACCCGCACCACCATCAAGCTTGGAATAAAGACCCACGCAATGCGGGTCCTTTTGACGGTGAGGAAATGACGCAAACGCCTTTCTTCGTGCCACGACCGGGTCTGCTGGGCTGTTTCTCGAGGTCCGGGTATTTCTTGCAGATCAGGGAGAAATGCCGGTTTACCGCCGCGACCGTCCAATTGATGGGCCCGGCCGCGGCGGAGGCGTGGGTTGGGCGGCTTGCCGGATTTCCTCAGTGGACTCATGGTCAGGGGCTGACTCAACCGCCGTGGCGGTGACCTCGATCACGTCCTCGTCGGGGTTTTGATCGATTCAGGATGGCAATTCCGAGGAGCAGTTGTTCGAAACGCTTCGGCTGCGGGATTTTCCCAGCATGGAGCGAAGTTTGTCGATCTCGCGCCTGGCCAACACTTGGGCGGTGGCCTTCTCGGGTTTCGGAACCTTGGTCACCAACCCGTTTTTGCGGACAAACTTTTTGGCTTCCGCCGCGACCATCGGACCGGTCAGCTCCGCCGGATTTTTGTCCGCCACAATCTCAGTCCAGCATCCGACGCGGTGCTCTTTAGGGACGACCTTAAACATAGGCCGAAGCTGTCCTTCGCTCACGGGCAGTTTTTCCGCATTTGCGGAATTCTTGCAGAAAAGATCGGTGACGAAGCCGCCAATTTCCGCCAAATGGTAATCTTGGGATTTCTGATAACCCCATTTCGCGAGCAGATACTGCTCGAAAGTGCGGAATTACTTTTTCCAGAGCAGGCCTTTCCGGTCGGTCTTGATTTCGTGTAACGCCTTAGCGGCTGCGATGCTGGCCTTGACGCCGGAATCCACAATCGCTTCGCGCTCGGCGAGGTGGTCGATATCGGCCTGCTCCAGCGCGGGCAGTGGCTCGGAGGGAGCGGATTCACCGCCAGCTGTGAGCTGGCGGATGTTCGCCTCCGCTCCCAGCAGGACAGCCCGGCGTCACGTTGGGCCTTCCACCAGTCCGCCGAGTTTTTGTCGATGTATTGGAGAAACCGCAGTTTCCCGGGCGGGGCGTTTGACAAATTTCGTGTCCAGAGGCATGCCATCCGCTATCGCCTGTGCCGTGGACGCACTATTCCTTGCCGTGGCTTTTTTCTTCGGGCTTCTCGCCCAGCAGTTCCGCCTGCCGCCTTTGGTCGGGTTTCTGGTTTCCGGATTCGTATTGCAGGCGCTGGGTCAAAAAGGCGGCGACACGCTGGCCGTCATCGCGGAGCTCGGGGTGACCTTGATGCTGTTCATGATCGGGGTGAAACTCCGGCTGCGCACCCTTGCCCGGCCGGAAATCTGGGCGGGCACCTCGCTGCACTCGCTCACCGTGATTCTGTTATTCGCGCCGCTGCTCATGGGCGTGGGTGCGCTGGCCGGGCACGCCGCCGGGCTTGGCTGGCAGGCGGCGTTGTTGTTAGCCTTTGCCCTGAGTTTTTCCAGCACGGTCTTCGCGGTGAAAAGCCTGGAGGAAAGCGGCGACATGGGCGCGATGCACGGCCGGGTGGCGATCGGGATCCTGATCATGCAGGACATCCTCGCGGTGCTGTTTCTAACGTTCTCCACGGGTAAAATTCCCTCGCTGTGGGCGATCGCGCTGCTCGCCGCGCTGTTATGCGGCCGGAAATGGATCGGTGGCTTGATCGGGCGCTCGGGGCACGGGGAAATGATCGCGATGTGCGGGCTTTTCCTCGCCCTCGTGCTGGGTGCGAAGGGCTTCCAATCCGTGGGGCTCAAGGCGGATCTGGGCGCGCTGTTCGTCGGTGTGCTGGTCGGCTCGCATCCGCGCGCCAAGGAGGTGGCCAAGTCGCTGATGGGGCTCACCGACCTGCTGTTGGTCGGGTTTTTCCTGCGGATCGGGCTGGAGGGGTCGCTGTCGCTGGAAGGAGTGCTGTGGGCGCTGGTGTTGGTCGTGCTCCTGCCCTTGAAAGGCCTCGCGTTTTTCGGGCTGCTGACCCGCTTCCACCTGCGGGCGCGGACTTCGTGGATGGCCGGGCTGACCTTGTCCACTTACAGCGAGTTCGGCCTGATCGTGATGGCGCTCGGCGTGGCCAATGGCTGGCTTTCCAACGAATGGCTGGTGGCGATGGCCCTCGCGCTTTCCCTCAGTATTCTCATCGTCGCGCCGCTCACACGCCGCGCGGAGGAACTCTACGATCCGATCAGCGATTTCCTGAAACGCTTTGAAACGGTGGGCCAGCACCCCGACGATCTGCCGATCCAGACCCGTGGCGAGCGCATCGCGATCTTCGGCATGGGCCGCGTGGGACTGGCGGCATATAAGAACCTGCAAGCGCGCTTTCCCGGCCGCGTCATCGGCTTCGACCGCGACCCCGCCGCCGTGGAAATCCACCAGCTCGCGGACCGCAACGTGCTCCTCGCGGACGCCACCGATTCGGATTTCTGGGAGCGCGTCAGCCTGAAGGAACACATCGACCTCGTCGTGCTCGCGATGCCGAAGCACAGCGCCAACGTCCACGCCGCCAAGACCCTCAAGCGGCATCAGTTCGAAGGCATCGTCACCGCCACCGGCAAGTTCGACGACGAGGTGCGGGAACTCCGCGAGCTCGGGCTGGACACCGCCTTCAACCTCTATTCCGAGGCTGGCTCGGGATTCGCCGAGCATGTCTTCACCGTGTTCTCCCAGCAACGCCCGGATCTGGCAAGTTCCTGGCGCAAGGCCGCCACCGATCACGACGAGAACAAAATCACCTGGCCTCGCAGCCCGAAGCCGACCGGTGATTAGGGTTTGGCGGCGAAGACCTCGCGCTCATTCATTCTCCACGAATCCACGGGTTCGCATCCCCCCATCCCAATTTTCCCCACAGTCCCGACACTCAATAAGACTACAGATCATTTACCCACGGATGACACGGATTTACACGGATGAAGACTGGTGCGTCAGCTTTCGGCGACTTCCGCCTCGATGGTGATTCCTACCGGGAAATTATCGACAGCGGCCGCGGGGTGAGTGATTTGTCCGCTTGTTGCCACTGTCCGGGACAGTCGGGGAAAGTCGGCGCATAAAGGCAGACAGTGCGGGTTTCCGGTAGGACAGTCGGCATTTCGGGCAAACAGAGTGCGGATCTTGAGCGTTGATTCACAGTAACTTGTCTGAAATCATGCGACTCCTCGGAATGAGCGGCGCCAAAACGTCGGTGCGGATCGGTTTTTCGCCCTTCACACCGGCCGTCGTGTCCGCGGGTCGTCCAAATCCGCCTCAATCCTCCATCGATCCGGAAATCACCGCCCACCGATCAGCCCGGCACCCTCCCCTCTGGCGTCCTGATATCAGCCGGGCCCACCCCACCCGCCGCCCTCCCCCGGAACTCTCCTGATATACGCACCTCCCACCGGGAAAACCCTTGTCAGTTCAATGATCCACAGCCCGTGCTCCACCAAGAAGGATGCCGGATATCACTTCCGGACATG
>JBIHZT010000034.1:0-13072 GCA_044240265.1 Luteolibacter sp.
GGCGCGCGGGCGGATTTGAGGAGGTGGGTGTTTTGATGCGGGTTTTCCGCAGTACACATCTGGTTCTGAAACCATGAAGCCAGATCCCGTGCCACCGGGTTCCAGAACGCTCCATCATATTCCAAACGGATGTAATCCATGAATTCCTTCAATAAAGTCGCCGGATAACTGGATGTGGCGTCTCCGGCACCGTGAAAATCAATATAGTCCGGATGGATATTCACGAGAGCCAGGCCGCCGTGGCGTGCGATCCAGTCGAGCTTGCGCTTCCAGATCTCAGGTGTTTTCTCCCTCATGAGAAGGAACAAGGTTGAATCCTGGGGCAAGGTGTAGGATAATTCAACATACCCGGGTCCCTTGACGTCGGCGGGTGGTTTGACATAAAATGGAAAAATCGTGTGGGAACCTTCAGGCTGGGGTTCGAAGGGATCGGTATCGAAGGTGGAGGTGTCGTAGAGGACGTTCAGATCATGTAGCCAATCAAGTTGACGAAGCATGAAGCCAGAGCGAAATCCGACAGCTCCCCACTTGCCAAGATAGCCGTTGATGCTGTCCGCCTTTTCGCTAAAGCTTTTCCTCGATTCATACAAATGTCCGTCGTGATTCAGATCATGAACACCGACCTCGAAGCCGTTTTCCTCAAGCCACCGCCGCAGCGATACCGGATCGTCATAGGAACCCTCCGGAATGAAGTTGAATGACGAACGGAAACCATAACCTATCTCAAGCTGCGCGAGACTCTTCGATCTGGCAAGACCTACCTCGGATTCGACATCATGTGTGAATACCAGGGCGAACCGCTTGTTGTGCGGCCACCCCTTCCAATCCGGCGGCGTTTCCCCGGCGGATTCGTCAATTGGCCAGACATCCGCGCTACGTCTCATGATGAACAGGATGCGGATGCGGCGCAGCGCAAGCCGAAAGCTCCGGGGCATGAACGGTTTCACAAGGAAGTAGGCGCGCGCCATCATCCCATGCGAGATGCCCGCCATGGCGTGGGTGCCGGGATGGATTTCGTGATTTGACATTTGTCCGACGAATGGCGCACGGCGGTTTCATTCCCGCGTGCCACCCTCAATTCTCGCCAATCAGCCAGCCAGGGACGGGAGACCGGGACTTATTGAAGACACACGAAACATCCGCCTTGCCCTTGACCAGCTCTGAATAGCCCCACAACAAGGCATCCCGGCTGGTATTTTCGGCGTCCAGTACCAGCAGGACCTTATCCATCATGCCCGCCATGGTGAGCGTGCGGCTGGTCTGATCGACCGGCGGCATATCGAAAATGATATAATCATAATCACTGGCCTCCAAATGAGGCATCAGTTCGTAGAGGTGCATGGGTGAAAATGTCGTCAATCCGCCCTTGTCCCGGCGGGCGCTGGCACTGGCATAGTAGAGATTCTGCGGGTTCTCCCTGAACTGAGTGTTCCGGGCAAGTTGCAAGGCTCCATTCAATGAGTGCCTCGGGAGCTCTCCAAAGAGGGGATTCTCTTCCGGACGATAAGAGCTCAAATCCACCAACAGAACCTTCGCTCCATTAATTTCCGAGAATGATTTGGCCACTCCGGCAGCAATTGTCGATGTGCCGGCCCTTTCCGACAGGCCGGTCACGGCCACGAGTTTCGGCTTGTGGGTGACATTGTTGACTTCGAAATTGAAGATGGTCCGGTCACGAATCGCCTCGGCGTAGGGGAGGATGAAATGACCGGATTTTTCCGCTATAGGCTTCGACACCTCACTGGGCATCTGAGACAGCTCGGAATTGCCATCCCCGATCGATAGCACGGCCGGGCTGTCGAAGCGTAGAAATCGGGTTTGGTTTTTTCCCCTGAGATAAGGAATGGTGAGGAGCAGTGGCAACTGCAGTCGCGTCTGGATCTCGATGGGCTTGCGGATCTTGCGGTTAAACAGAAGCTCAATGAGGAACGCGAGTCCAAGACCCAAGCCAACACCGGAACCGGCAATCCCGAGGATGATCTTTTGCATTTTTCCATCGAAGGTTTTCACCGGTTCCGTCGGATGCTGGACGATTGTGATGTTGGGCATACGGGATGGATCGAGTGTCGTCTCAACCCTCGCGCTCTTCAACTTGGTCTCAAGCGTGCGGTATTCAGCATCAAGCATGTCCCGATCACGTCGCAGCTCGTCGATCTTCGCGCCCACGGCGTATTCGCGACCGAATTGCTCGCCGATTTCCTTCAAATGGGCTTCCAACACATCGATCTTGGCTTGGACAGCTGCCAGACCGGCTTTTTCCGAGATCCACTTCGCCCGCGGATTGGCGGAATCGGTTGCTGATACTTCCGTTTGGTCGATCAGACCAGGGTACTGCCGCTCGAGTTCTCTACGGCGGGCGTCATTGGCTTCCAATTGCCGCTGGTTCAGGAGGATCAGTTGATTGCCAGGCTTGAACTTGACGCGAAGTTCGAGATCACGCTTCCGCAAAAAACCGAGCAGCTCTGCAATCGACCGGTACTCGGTGATCGTGGCGGAAGGGAGAGCCGCCAACGCCGGTGCTTGCTGGCTATCGGTCGCTCGGTTGGCGAGGTCTTCGGTGGCGTCCCGCTCGGTCGCGTTCGAGTCTTTTTCCAACTCATTCAAAGAGGCCAACTTCTCGGCGAGAGCCGCCCGCGCGCTCAACAGGTCCTCTTGGGTCTTGCTCCGCTGCGCGGAGAGTGCGACTGTGGCGTGCTCCAGAGACATGATGCCAGTTTCCTTCCGCAGTCTATCCAGAGCGATTTCCTTCTCCAGCAGGCGGGCTTTCGCATCCTCCGCTTGTTTGGCCACTAAATCGAACTCCAGCGCCGACCGATGAATCTCAAGGTGCCGCTTGAAATAGCGCTCCAACAAGTGAACCAGAACATCTTTGGAGCGTACGGGGTCCTTGTCGCTATAATTGACGTAGAGGACCGAGCTGCTTTCCCCCGGCTTCACTTCCAGCCCGGCGCGAATCAATCCCGCCGCATCATTGAGGGATGCGGTCACTGCCGCGTCAGGGACCATGCGCTCCGCTCCCACGGACTCGGCAACATTCAGCGCCAAGTCCACGCTCCTGAGGATTTCGATTTCGGTATCAATTACCGCATCGCCCTTCCCCCTTGCTCCTCCGCTGGGACTGTTCATGGCTTCATAAGGATCCACCGAGCCCTTTGAAATCACATAGCGGATGAGCAGTTTGGACTCGGATTTGTAGATCGGCTGTTGATTCAGATAGAGTGCCGCTGCAGCCCCGAATCCCAGCAGAGAGAGAAATACGATCTTCCACTTGTGTTTGAACAACACGTAGAGCACATCCTGTGCGCCGAAGGAAGGGCCAGTGGCGGACGGCTGGGATTTGGAGATGGGCTTGTGCATGGTTTGGAAATGGGGCTGGCGTTTCATGTCCGCCTCGGGTTCACGGGGCGAATAGCCCGTCGGCGAGACTGGTTTCAAACCGGCTTTCTTCCCGCAGCACACATGCGCCGGGAGGACGGGCCGATCGAATCAGGGCGGAGATCACGTGTTCCACGCTTGGATCATCCAGTTCGGGACCGACGGGTAGAGAGAGAAACTCATCAGCACACTGTTCAGAAACTGGAAAATCCCCAGGCTTGTATCCGAGGTCCAGACTAGAGGGCTGGAGATGGACAGGCACCGGGTAGTGCAGACCGTAGCCGATTTCCAGTTTCCGAAAAACCTCCAGAGTACTTTGGCGATGACGAACGCGCACGGCATGAATGTGCCAGGCATGAACGGTTCCGTGCCGCTCGGCCGGGAGAATGACTTCCCTGATTCCCGAAAGTCTTCGGCGGTAGTGGAGCGCATGATGGCTGCGTGAACGATTCCAAGCGTCCAACAATGGCAGTTTCGCACTCAACACGGCGGCTTGGATTCCATCCATCCTGCCATTCCAACCAGAAATCTCATGACGATATTTTTCGCTTTGACCGTGATCGCGAAGCATGCGGAGACGCTTTGCCAGCGACTCATCATCGCAGGTGACCGCACCCGCCTCCCCGAGCGCCCCGAGATTTTTGCCCGGATAAAAACTGAAACAACCGGCATCGCCCAGTGAACCGACCTTTTTCCCACCGTATTCCGCCCCATGGGCCTGCGCCGCGTCCTCGATCATCCGCAATCCAAACCTACGGGCAATTTCCAGAAGTGGGCTCATTTCGGCAGGGTGGCCAAACAAATGAACCGGCAAAATCGCCTTGGTGCGAGCAGTTACCGCGCGTTCGACCGCCGCCGGGTCCATCGTGTAGCTCACCGGATCAATATCCACAAACACCGGCCTTGCGCCCGTGAAACGGATGGCTTCTACAGTGGCGGCAAAGGTCATGGGCACGGTGATGACCTCATCACCCGGTCCGATTCCCATGGCTAGCATGGTCAACCACAGTGCTTCAGTTCCGCTCCCGACCCCGACGGCGGTCCGGGTCCCGCAGTAGGCCGCGAATTCCTGTTCGAAACGCTCGACGAAATGGCCCCCGACAAAGTCGCCTGTATCGATGACCTCGCCTATCACCCGCATGAACTCCTCCTTGAGGGGGGCATGGAGCGCCCGCATGTCAATAAATGGAATCATCGATGATCACCCGGTTGCGATGGACTGAGCGGCCGTGCGGGATTTCCGGCGACCGTCGTATCGGGCTGCACGTTTTTGGTTACCACGCTGCCGGCTCCGACCATGGAGTTTTCCCCGATGACTAGCCCTCCCAAAATCGTGGAACCGGAACCGATGGAAGCGCCTTTTTTCACCAAGGTTGGCAGGCAATTCCAGTCGCGCTCCTTAAACATCGTGCCATCCGCTCCGGCGGCCCTTGGCCAGCGGTCGTTGACGAACGTCACACCGTGGCCAACAAAAACCTCCGCCTCCAGTGTCACCCCTTCGCAAATGAAAACGTGACTTGAAATTTTGCAGCGGGGCCCGATTTTCGCGCCTTTCTGGATTTCGACGAAACAGCCGATCTGTGTTTCGTCCCCGACTTCGCAGCCGTAAAGGTTGACGAAACCATGTAGCTTGACTCTCTTTCCAAGCTGGACATCAGACGCGATCCGTAGGGTGTTGAGAGGGTTCTCAATCATGTTGCTTATCATGGAACCCGGTTCAGGACGCCCTGCGGTTGGGATCTCCGGCACGCGGGCGAAGAGGCATGCAAGGCCCCGGAAACGGGATGGCACCATCGCTCGCACACAGGGACTCGGAGCAAGACTCAAGAATCCGCACCGCATCAAGCCCTTGGCCGCCGCGGAATCCAGGGCGGCTTCCTTGCCGGATGGAGACGGACGGTCTCACCGATTTCAGCCAAAACGCTGCGTGCTATACCCGGAAAGTGCCGGTTCATCGATCTCTTTGAAACTTGATTTCCGGGCCGTGGCGCGGTGTTGCTGAAACGCTAGGCCCATCTGCCGCAGCAAGGCGAAAGGCGTGCGCCCCATGATGACCAGATCCAAGACCAAAGAGGATTTTCTCACGTAGAGAGCATCCATCGCATTCATTTCTGTGAAATTGGAGATGCCCTTGCCATCCACTTGCCAGATGCCGGTGAGTCCCGGCAGAGCTTTGAACCGCACTCTTTGTTTGGCAGTGAAAAAGTGAAACTCATCGGGCAGGCAAGGACGTGGCCCCACCAGGCTCATCTCGCCACGGAGGACATTGAGCAATTGCGGCAACTCATCGAGCCCCGCAGCCCGCAGTATGCAGCCGCCGGAAATCAATCTTGAGTCGCAGAGAAGATCCAGCTTGACCATCGGACTATTCGACTCAACCAGATGCTTGATGTGCTTCTCGTGCCGGATCGTGTTGGAATTTATCTTCATCGTCCGGAATTTGTAGAGCACGAATCGTCGGCCATCTTTCCCGATTCGCTCCTGGCGAAATAAAGCAGGCCCAGTGGAGACCAGCCTGATCCACAAGACGATCAAAACCGCCAAAATCAGGACGAACGGCAAACCTACAAGAATGCAGAAAACGTCCAAAACACGCTTCCAGCCTTGCTCGGATGGTGTCGGAGCAGCCCGACCTTCCTCGACTTCATCAATGACCTGGAAGTCTTGGGAAAATCCGGAGGAGGGTTCAGGAACTGAATTCCTAGCGTCTGGTTCGCGATAAACTTCGCGATTGAGAGGCTTACAGGCCTCGAGTGGGAATTCGATCGGGGAGGAGGAAGGAGGCAAGCGCCTTCCGACAGGCTTCGCTTTGACAGCAGTGGACATTGGGGGGGGTGGGGGTGGGGGGGGAGAGAGAAGAAGCTGGGGGCGATGATGAATTATCGGTTCGTCATGTTTTGCAAGTTGCTGGGTTTTTAATTTGGAGAATTTTTATGATTTGCCTAAAACGCTGCCGCCATTGGTCGCTTAATGCTTTTGAGCACTAAAACCAATTTGGGGTAATTCGGTCAAGGGGGAAATATTCGTTCTGCTTCATCGAAAGCTTCTTACCGTTTCTGCGTTTCATCGCAGGAAGGTAGATCGTGGGGGGGCGTCAAGAAATCATCAGACAAAAATTTCAATGAAAAAACGAATGCCGAGGTCTTTTTAACGACTAGGAGGTACTTGGCAATAAAATACGGAAAAGTTAATAAAAGTGTTTTTCAGGGCCAAGTGTTAATTAAAAAATCCCAGTAGCGGGTGGGACGCAACTGTCGGAATCGACTGGCTTTCGAAAAGTCGCCCCCCCTGCCGACCGGATTCCCTATGCAAGATGCAACGGGTCCAATTACGCGATGGGAAGGCGTGGAGACATGTGCGATTCCGCCCGAAGACCGACTTCCCGATCCACAATCAGCCAAATCCAACCTGTGAAAGGGGACATGGCTCCTCGGTTGATCGGCCAAAGGCGAAGTTTCGTCATTTTTCATCATTCAGCGGGATGGGGGGAGGAAATCTGGCCGAGCGCGGCGATTCGTTGTTCAGTGCTGATCATGCCTGATAAACTCCGATTGGGAATTACGTGATAGCGTAATGAGGCGGAGAAGCCACAATTTCAAAAGCCTGAAATTACAAAAACCCATTGAAAATCAATAGTTAAAAGTATTTCCAACTTTGCGAATTCGCGCCATGGCCAATGCCGCAAATTGGTTATCCTCGTTGCGGCACATTCATTTCATCAAAGAGTCACCCTTGGAGGGAGCAACTCTCTTTCCATCAGCCCGTTCTTTTTGGATCCGGCAGCACAGAACAATGCGACAGGACAGCCTCAAGCTAGAGACTATCGATTTAACGGATCAGAATTGGGTGTTGAGACCCAGCGAGAGTTGAAATTGATTCCAATTCGACTGCCCGTCGCTGAGCGCGTAGTAAACCCCTCCGACCAAGCTTAAGCGGTCCTGGAATAGGCCTCTACTGTAATTCACATAAAGATTGACGATACTTTCGTCATCAAGCGGACCAGCGGTCGGGCCGACAGCCTCGTAACTCGCCACATTGAGGGAAAGCCCCAGATCCACTTCCGCCTTGAGCAGCTTGCGGCTCACTTCCGTAGAGATCGCCAGATTGTTGATCACGTAATCAACCTCGTCAGGCGACGGCACGGTAATATACAAAACCGAACCCGACCACGACAGCTTTTCATTAATCGAGTAACTGGCGCTTAAACTGCCTGTCAGGCCGGCACTGCCGCCCCCCTCCTCACGGGAATTGGTGGAATAATCCATACCGATTGAACCCGAAATCTGGATTCGCTGTCCCACTTGATACTGGCCCTGTATGAGAAGCTGCCAAGCGTCACGGGTCCCGCTGTTGTCCGACAGCGCCTTGTTGTATTGCACTTCGGGCCCAAGGCTGAGATTTTCCGTCGCCATCCATGATCCGCTGAGATACGTCGAATAAATGTTAGCTCCCTCAAGGGACCCAGTCCCGAAATCCGAGGTGGAAACGGCAAAACTTCCGTTGAGAGAGGTCTTGGGAGCAAGCTGGTAGCTTGCCTCAATGCCTGCGGACAGGAGTGACTCGCTGACAAACTCGCCAATGACGGGATCCGTTCCCGAACCCTGACTCAAATTCAAGTAGCCTAAAACGACCGTTTTCGCGCCGGTCAGGGTCATTTTGACATTTCCGGACTGGTCGATCCCGTTGTTGTCCGGATTTTCCAGAAATGACTGAAAAACCGGGCTGTAATTTGCAACGATCGAGGCGGGAGCTCCACCCTCTGGATCGCTGAAATACATGACCGCCCCGGACAAGGCGTTGATCAACTCAGCTTCAGGATCGTCTTCGGACAGGAAAAAATTGGAATCATAAACGGTTGATAATCCGGCACCATAGAGAACCGCTCCCTTAAACCCCTGACCCGACTCCTGATCGCCCCCCAAGACCAAATCCTTTTGCAATTGGGGGCTGCCGGTAAACCCCTCCATGGGAATCGAATCCGCCAATCTCGTGGCGAAATTAGTCCCAAAAGCCAAGGATGTGGCACTGGGCGCGGCTAAACCAGATGCGGATATCTGCGCATTCGCGACGCACCACATTTGAATCCCTGCCGTCAGGGATGCAATCACAATGGTGGTCGGTGCGCGTTGGCAGGAAACTCGGGGGGAGGGAAGACGCATCGAGGTAAGATTAAACAGACTTTGCAATCTCTAGAGAATCCAAATCATGGTGTCAACCTCATTACCGGCTCGCAACACGGGCCTTGCTGACTTTTCAGAGCCAATCCTTGATGCGCGATGAATCCTCAAACGGCCATCCTCCCCGACAGGCCCCCTTCGCAACGACCTTCATTCATTCCGCCATCCCAATAAAAAACACCAAAACTTGAAGACTCGCCGAAAAACAAGGATTTATCTAAACCATTAAAAATAAAGGATTTAACAAAAAAAGTTATCCAATACGATCAAAATTCCGATGACTCGAAGACCAACGAATAATCAAAATAATGAAACTCAGACAGTCTGAAATCGGGATTGTTCAAAAATAATTAAGAAAAATCTTGTTAATTAAACCAGACTTTTTATATTTCTCGAAAGGTCAGAGAGCAAAAAAGTTCGTGACCGATGAATAACTGCTATCAAACATCTAACCTGACTCAAACGACCCACCCGTCCAACTTGAATCAAAAATCAACTCCTCCTGAGGCGTGAGTCCCTTTCACGTCACAGGCAGCCCGGACCGGGATTCATCCCGAGCCGGCATGGTCCACAGCGAGAAATACTCGTTGTTCCCATGCCTCCATCCGTTCCGGGCCGTCCGTCTCTCCTGAGTGTCCCGCTCAGGAGGCCAATGACGGAAGGGCTGCTTCTGTTACATCACCCTTACAACCAGCCATGAAAAACAACCAATTGGCCTCCATGGCCAACCCGGGCGGAGCTTTGTCACAAAAGTTCTCCGCCATCGCGAAATCCCTCGGCAAATCCCTCGGGATTCGAGCCGAAAACGTTCAGGCGCTTCTCACCTGCCTCACGTTGATCGGGGCCGGCCTGGCAACCATCACACAAAATGCCGCCGCAGCAGCGGTGTCCCTGGCCTGGAACGCGAACCCCGAAACCAACGTCACCGGCTACAAGGTGAACTATGGCACCACCTCCGGCGTCCTTGGGAATGTGGTCAGCGTCGGCACGAATCCCACCACTTCCATTTCGGGACTTACTGAGGGAGTTACCTATTATTTTGCGGTGGCGGCGGTGAACCAAGACGGTCTCCAAAGCTCGCTTTCCAGCCAGATTTCCTACCAGATCCCGCCAACGGCCCCTACAAATCAAGCACCGGTTGCTCTGGCGACTACCGCCTCGACCAACGAAGACACTGCTCTGGCGATCACTCTGAAAGGAACCGATACGGAAAACAGCCCTCTGACGTATACAACGGTCATCAACCCCACCAAGGGCACTCTCAGCGGAACTCCTCCCGACCTAACCTACACGCCGGCGGCGAATTCCAATGGAAGCGACAGCTTCACCTTCCGCGTCCATGACGGCGCCTTGAACTCCGCGACCGCAACGATTTCCATTTCCGTGACACCCGTCAACGATGCGCCCACCGCCCAAGCCAAATCCGTCACAACGGCCGAGGATGCTCCCGTCATCATCACGCTCACCGGGACCGATGTGGAAAACGACACCTTGACTTACACAACGGTCACCACCCCCGCCAAGGGCACTTTCAGCGGCACCCCCCCGAACCTAACCTACACACCGACAGCGGATTTCAACGGAAGCGACAGCTTCACGTTCCGTGTCCGCGATGGCGCTTTGAATTCCGCGACCGCCACGGTTTCCATTTCCATCACGCCCGTAAACGACGCCCCGCTCGTAGCTTCAAAGACCGTCACCACCACCGAGGGGGCTCCCCTCGACATCATTCTGAATGGAAGCGACAAGGAGCTAAGCAATCTGACCTTCAAAGTGATCACCATGCCGACAAATGGAGCACTCACCGGAACCGCTCCCAATCTCACTTACACCCCTGCGGCGAACTTTAACGGATCCGACAACTTCACCTTTCAGGCGAACGACGGCACCGCCAATTCCACCGTGGCCACCATTTCGATCAACGTCTCCCCCACCAATGACGCGCCAACCGCACTGGCAGCGACTGTCTCAACCAAGGAGGACACTTCAATTGCGATTAATTTGACCGGCGAAGACCCGGAAAACAGCCCGCTTGGCTACACTACGGTCAGTGGGCCAACCAAAGGTGTTCTCAGTGGCACCGCTCCCAATCTGACTTATTCTCCGTCGGCCGATTTCAACGGAAGTGACAGCTTCACCTTCCGGGTTAATGACGGCGCCCTGGATTCCGCAAATGCCACGATTTCCATTTCCGTGACACCCGTCAACGACGCGCCCACCGCCCAAGCCAAATCCGTCACCACAACCGAGGACACTCCGATCGCGATCACCCTCGCTGGAACCGATGTGGAGAACAGCACCCTGACCTTCTCGCTCGTCAGCAATCCGGCAAAAGGCACTCTCAGCGGCACCCCTCCGGATCTAACTTACACCCCCGCGCCAAATTCCAACGGAAACGACAACTTCACCTTCCGCGTCAGCGACGGCCTCTCGGATTCCCCGACCGCCACGGTTTCCATTGCCGTCACCCAGGCCAATGACGCGCCGGCAGCCCAAGCCAAATCCATCACCACAGCCGAGGACACCCCGGTCACCATTACCCTGACTGGGACCGACGTGGAGAACAGCTCCCTCACCTTCTCGCTCGTCAGCAATCCGGCAAAAGGCACTCTCAGCGGCACCCCTCCGGATCTAACCTACATCCCCGCGGCGGATTTCAACGGAAGCGACAGCTTCACCTTCCGCGTCCGCGACGGTGTCTTGGATTCCGCAGCAGCCACGGTTTCCATCGACATCACGCCCGTCAATGACGCTCCGGTCGTCGTTTCCAAAACCGTCACCACCACCGAAGACACGCCACTGCCAATCGTCCTTTCGGGAAGTGACAAAGAATCAAACAACCTGTCCTTCAAAGTGGTTGCCACTACAACTAACGGCACGCTCACCGGAACTCCGCCCAACCTGACCTACATCCCCGCGGCGGATTTCAACGGCTCCGACGAGTTCACATTCCAGGCAAACGACGGCGCCGCCAATTCCGCACTCGCTACGATTTCCATCAGCATCACCGCCAGCGGCAACAGCGTTCCAGTCGCCGTGGCTAAATCCGTCACCACCGCCGAGGACACTCCGCTGCCCATCATCCTGGACGGCTCGGATGCCGGCGGCAATGCCCTTACATTCACCACCCCAACCTATCCAACCCACGGCACCCTCACCGGCACAGCTCCAAATCTAACCTACCTGCCAGCGGCCAACTTCAGCGGAAATGACAGCTTCACCTTCCTCGTCAACGACGGGACTACGGAATCCCTAACCGCCACGATATCGATCAGCGTCACCCCCGTGAACGACGCGCCGTCAGCCGTCTCCATCAGCTTGGATTCTCTTCAGGACACACCTCTCACAATAGTGCTGGAAGGAAGTGACCCGGATGGCAACTTCCCGACCTTCACCGTGATCGACAGCCCGTTGAACGGCAAACTCGGCGGCACCGCTCCCAACCTGACCTACTCGCCGAATGCCGGCTACACCGGCACCGACAGTTTCACCTTCGAAACCAGCGATGGGATCATCAGCTCGTCACTCGCCACAGTCTCCATCACCATCACCCCGGTGTTGAAGCCCACGGAAAATCTGGCTCCGGCGTTCTCAGCCTCTTCCGCCGCGTTTCAAGCAACCGAATACCAACCCATGACCGGCCAACTTGCCGCCATTGATGGCAATCCGGCGGACATCCTGACATTCGCGAAGGTCTCCGGTCCTTCCTGGCTCACCGTGTCGGCCACCGGCGCGCTCGGCGGAACCCCGCTCGACACCGATGTGGGATCGAACTCCTTCCGCGTCAGTGTCACCGACCAGGCCGGTGCAAGCGCCGAGAGCACGGTCATCGTTTCCGTCGAAAACATCAACAACGCCCCTGCATTCACCAGCAATCCCGTCCTCGTCGCGGATGCCAGCGAAAAGAGCCCCTACACGGGCCAAAGCCTTATAGGAACAACGGTTGATCCTGATGCCGGCGATCCACTCACCTACTCCAGGATCTCCGGTCCGGAATGGCTCAATGTCGCTCCATCCGGAGAATTAACCGGCACTCCTCCGAAGGGCAGCGCCGGCCTCAACTCCTTCGTCATTCGCGTTTCCGACAGCACGACATCCGCTGATGCCGAGCTCCGCATCAACGTCGCCGGCCTTCCCCTGCCATGGACAAGCGTCGATCTCGGCACAGGACCGCTCGCAGGATCAGCCACCTACAATGCGGGGACTCTCACACTGGCCGGTTCGGGAACCTTCGGAGGCAACAATGACAGGCTCAATTTCACCTATCAAACCCTCATCGGAGACGGACAAATCATCGCCAGAATTTCATCGCGGAAAGAGTTTGGCGGCTTGTCACCCGTTGGCGTGATGATCCGCGAATCGCTCGCCACGAACTCACGCCAGATGTTCATGGGACTGGCCGGCACCGACTCCTTCCGTTTGATCCGCCGCTCAAACACTTCCCACAGAAACTACAGCACCAACGTCGGCACCGGCGGAACCCCCAACGCCTGGGTACGCCTTGTCCGTCGTGGCAGCTT